>JBCDEN010000255.1:0-6148 GCA_039179715.1 Pseudomonadota bacterium | reverse complement strand
GGCCGCGGATCATCGCGATCGCCGCCATTAGAACGGTGGCATCGTCGCCGAAGCCGACACCGATCAGAAAATCAGGGATCGTGTCGAGGGGCAGCACAAAATAGGCGAGGGCCGCCAGAAGCGTGGCGCGCACCTTGGCCGGCGTCGCCGGGTCCAGGGCACAATAGTAGCCGGCAACCACGTCCTCCATGAACGGAACCTGACGGGCAGCCTTCCTTGCCGTTGCGAGCAGTTTCTGCCGAACGTTGGTTTTCTGCTCTTCTTCCGGTCCAAGATACTCGGGTTCGAACCCAAGATCCTCAAACGAAAATGAGGATGTCATTGGTGAGGTCTCCCGTTTCTGCCTGCTATACATGTGGTGATTTCCGGCAGGAAATCAACAGAAAAGCCGTTCGCGGACAAATCGATCCGGTGCTTCTCCTTGTGCCTTTGGGAGAGGGAAAAGGCGGCGTGACCGCCCTTTTCCTGCTTGACGTTACTGGTTTCCGCGCGTCTCAAGCAACCGCCTCGCGATCACCTGCGCCTGGATTTCCGCGGCGCCCTCGAAGATGTTGAGGATGCGGGCATCGCAAAGAACACGGGAGACCGCGTATTCGAGCGCAAAGCCGTTGCCGCCGTGGATCTGGAGCGCGTTGTCGGCGGCTGCCCAGGCAACGCGTGCACCCAGCAACTTGGCCATGCCGGCTTCCAGGTCACAGCGCTTGCCGGAGTCCTTCTGCCAGGACGAGAAATAGGTCAGCTGGCGCGCGATCATCAACTCGGCGGTCATGAGCGCCAGTTTGTCGGCGACACGCGGGAAGTGGATCAGTGACTTGCCGAACTGGACGCGTTCTTCGGCATAGCGCAGGCCAAGGTCAAGCGCACTCTGGGCAACACCGAGCGCCCGTGCGGCTGTCTGGATACGCGCGCCCTCGAAGGTCTGCATCAACTGCTTGAAGCCCTCGCCTTCGACCTGGCCGAGCAGATTGCCGCCTGCCACTTCGAACCCGTCAAACGCGATTTCGTATTCCTTCATGCCGCGATAGCCGAGCACCTCGATCTCGCCGCCGCTCATGCCCTCGGCCGGGAACGGGTCGTCGTCCGTCCCGCGCGGCTTCTCCGCGATGAACATCGAGAGCCCTTTGTAGCCGGGCTCGTCCGGATTGGTGCGGGCAAGCAGCGTCATGATGTCCGCGCGTACCGGATGGGTGATCCAGGTCTTGTTGCCCGAGATCTTCCAGCTGTCTCCATCCCGGACCGCGCGGGTTTTCAAAGACGCCAGATCCGATCCCGTGTTGGGTTCGGTAAAGACCGCCGTCGGCAGGATTTCACCTGAGGCGATCCTCGGCAGCCAGTGCTGTTTCTGCTCTTCCGTTCCGCCGCACAGGATCAGTTCCGCCGCGATTTCAGAACGGGTGCCGAGTGAGCCGACGCCGATATAGGCGCGCGAAAGCTCTTCTGAGACCACGCACATGGCCTCCTTGCCGAGCCCGAGCCCGCCATATTCCTCCGGGATCGTGAGCCCGAACACCCCAAGCTCGGACATCTGCCCGACCACGGCGAGCGGAATGTACTCGTTCTTCAGGTGCCATTCATGGGCATGCGGCGTGACCGTATCTTCGGCGAATTTGCGCATCTCGTTGCGGATCTGCTCCATGGTCTCGTCGAGCCCCGGGTCGCCGAATGTCGAGTGCCCGGCCTGGTCCCGGATCAGGGCCGCGATTTCCGTGCGGATGGCGGGCGTGTTGCCGGATTCGATCAATGCGTCGATGTCCGGCGTGCGGTGATCGAGCGCTTCGCGGGCGCTGATGCCAAGATCCGAAAGGCGCACGAATTCGCCCTGGTTCATCGGGATGCCGCCGAAAATCTGCGCCAGATACTCGGCAAATCCGAGCTGGACGATCCGCTCCTCCAGGGTGCCGTATTTGCCCTGCTCGCTGAGCCGCTGCGCATAGGCGTCGAGCTGACGCAGCGATTCCACATAGGTCGCGAGCCACGCCAGGCCGTGCGCCGCGCGCTGTTCCTGTTCCATCAGGCGTGAGGATATGCGTCCGTCTGCGGTCACGAGTGCGCGCACACGCTGCGCTGCAAGATCAAGCAGGCGGTCGAGGCTGTCGACCGCCGAAGCGGTCTGTTCAGCAAGGCTCTCCGGCGTATCTGCCGCCGTCAGGGCTGCAGTGGACATGGGCGATCTCCGTTTTCATTTGTTGCGCTGAAGCGCTTTTTGTTGAAGCTATGTTGCGTCGCACACACTCATTTGTCGAGCCGGAATTTGTTCTTCTTTCGGAGGGGGTGGATTTCACAGTCTTCTCTTGACTGTCGGGCGTGACGAAGGCCAGATCAGGTCATGGGCGTGCAACAGGGCTTTTTGGCTGTCTTTTCGGTACTCAAGGATGCGATCGGGCATTTCTCGCGCGACGACGGCTTCGCGATGGCAAGTCATGTCGCGTTGTCCGGCCTGCTTGCCATTTTTCCGATGCTGATCTTCATTGCTTCGCTGTCGGCCTTTTTCGGCATGACGGGCGCGGCGGATACGGCATCGGACCTGATTTTCGATGCCTGGCCGGAGTCGGTTGCCGCACCCGTCGTGCGCGAAATCCACAATGTTCTGACCGTGCCGCGCGGCGACCTTCTGACATTCGGCGCGATTGCAGCGCTCTGGTTTGCCTCCAATGGTGTTGAGGCGCTCAGGACCGCGCTCAACCGGGCCTACCGGCAGATGGAGCACCGGTCGATTTTCTTTCTGCGGCTGCAATCGCTCGGGCTCGTGCTGCTCGGCGCCGCGATCCTGCTGGCCTACACGTTTCTCGTTGTTCTGGCGCCGCTGGCGCTGGACACGCTTGAAACCTATGCTCCCCAGGTCGAGAATTTCCTGCTTTCCATCAATGTTGCGCGTTATTCGCTCGCCGGGTCGCTGCTCGTCATCGGCCTGTTCGTGACGCATTGGCTTCTGCCGGCGGGCAGGAGAACCTTCCGGGATCTGTGGCCGGGCGTTCTGGCAACGCTGGTCATGTGGATCATCGCCGGCAGCGCCTTTGGTGCCTATCTGGCACGCTTCGCCAATTACGTGTCCACCTATGGCGGTCTTGCAGGCATCATGACCGCGCTGATTTTTCTCTATATCTGTTCGCTTGTGTTCATTCTGGGCGGCGAACTCAACGCGGCGATCTCCCGCCAGCGCCGGGTCCAGGCTCGTGTGAAGGCCCGTGCCGCATCCGCTTTTGCCAAGGAGGCCTGAGCGCCGGAACAAGCACCTTGTTTCATGCCTTTTTCGGTGCTTGCCGGATCACGAGCACGGCACCGATGATAAGGGCCATTCCGGCGATCTGAACGAGCGCCAGCGTCTCGTTAAAGAGAAAGTAGCTTTCGACCGTGGTTGCCACGGGAACAAGGTAAAAGAGACTTGCGACCTGAGAAACAGCGCCTTCGCGGATCAGAAGCATCAGCAGCAGCACCGCACCAACCGAAAGAACAATCACCAGCCAGACAAGAGCGAAGAGAAGTTCGCCCGACCAGACGATCTGCCAGCTTTCGAACATGGAGAGCGGCGTCGTCACCAGGAGCGCGCCGACATACTGCCAGATTGTTGCCGCCAGCAGATCCGTCTTCACGGCGAAGCGCTTCTGGTAGACCGTGCCGAGGCTGATCGCAACGACGGCGACAAGGGCGACGGCAACCGTGATTGTCGTGATCCCGGTGCCGCTGATGTCGAATTTCGGTCCGAGCACCAGAAGCAGGCCGACAGCGCCGATGACCATGCTGATCCAGTGCTTCCGCGAGATGGTCTCGCTCAGCAGCCCGACTGCGATAAGCGCCGTCAGAACGGGCTGCAGCCCGACGATGATCGAGGATGCGCCGGCAGGCATGCCCTGCTTGATGGCCCAGAAGATGCCGCCCAGATAGATCCCGTGCACCAGCATGCCCGTGACAAGGCAATGCAGAATGGCGATCGGTGTAACGGGCCAGGCCCTGGTCAGAAAAAGCGCCAGCAGAAGAAGGATCGGCAAGACGGCAAGGAACCGGACCGTCAGAAACGCCATCGGATCGATATAGGGCGCGCCGAGCTTGGATCCGATGAAACCGGTCGACCACAGCAGGACGAAGATCACCGGTGCGGCTTTTGTCAGATAGCTCAAGTTGGCCTCAAAAAGGGGATCGACGCCGATCTGCGTCTATTGGAAATCCGGCAGCGGACGCCGTTGGTCCCGCTTCCCGCAGGGTCGCAAACGTGCCTGGTGAAGACCTGACATATGACGCCTTTGCACGGCACGCAATCTCGATTTCGACCCCGGCGGGTCAACAAACCGGACCCGGGCGCGCCACAGGAACGGATTTCACGTTATTTTACCGCTTTCCGGCCTTGCGCTCATCGCGTCGTTTCGCCCTTCTGGCGGAGCGATAATGTTCGTGCTAGAGCATCCTTCGTTCGAACGAACGATCAAGGATGCTCGATCACTCTGGAAACGACCGGCTTTGGATGTTCAAAGGATTGCAATTGAACACCGGTTGCTCCAGTGACGCCGAAATTTGCATTGAGAAGGCGCAACGGAATGCAGGAAGAAATCGTCATCATCGGAGCCGGACAGGCCGGTTCGCAGCTTGCTCACTCACTCCGGCAAGGCGGTTTCGAGGGCCCCTTGCGCCTGATCGGCGACGAACCGCATCCGCCCTATCAGCGCCCGCCGCTTTCCAAGAAATATCTGTCCGGCGACGTCGGTGCGGAGGGACTTTGGCTGCGCCCGCCTGCGTTCTTCCAGACCAACAAGATCGATCACATTCCGAATACGAAAGTGATTGCGATCGACCGCGCGGCCAAGCGGCTGAGCCTGGCAAACGGCGACACGCTGTCCTACGGCAAACTCGTTCTGGCAACCGGAACGAATGCGCGCTCGCTGCCGCTTGCCGGCGCCGACAAGAAAGGCGTCGCAACCTTGCGCTCGATCGCGGATGTCGACGCCATCCGCGAGGGCATGAAAACAAGCAGCACCGTCGCGATCATCGGAGCGGGCTATATCGGCCTTGAGGTCGCTGCCGTCGCAAAGGCAATGGGCAAGTCGGTGAGCGTCATCGAAACACAGGACCGGCCGATGAAACGCGTGGTCAGCCAGGCCGTCTCGGACTATTTCACCAAGCTGCATCGGGACAGGGGCATCGATCTTCGCCTGGATACGGGCGTTGAAGGACTTGAAGGCGAGGAGGCGGTTACCGGTGTGCGGTTGAAAAGCGGTGAACTGGTTCCTGCCGAACTCGTGCTCATCGCGGTCGGGGCTGAACCGAATGACCAGATCGCGGCGGAGGCGGGCTTGGAAGTCGACAACGGCGTTCTCGTCGACGGGTCCGGCCAGACCAGCGATCCGGATATCTACGCCGTTGGAGACTGCACGCGATTCTACTCCAACCGGTATCAGCGCTCCGTGCGCATGGAAAGCGTTCAAAATGCCATCGATCAGGCAAAGGCGGCTGCCCAGGCGTTGCTGGGCGAGGACGTCGACTACGACCCGCTGCCCTGGTTCTGGTCAGATCAATACGACATCAAGCTTCAGATCGCGGGCCTGTCCGAAGGCTATGACGACACGGTGCTTGTCGGTTCGCCCGACGACAACAAGTTCTTCGTCGCCTATCTGAGTGGCGGCAAGCTCATTGCAGTCGACAGCATCAACTACCCGCGTTCGCACATGCTTGCGCGCCGCGTCATCGGCGAGTCCTGGCGCGAGGGCCTGCTGCCTGACACCTGATGCCCGACGCATGGCGGGCGTCAGACAGCGCCCGCGTTTTGCAGGATCAGCCGGGTCACTTCCCTCGGGATCTCCAGATGGGGCATGTGCCCGACCCGTTCGAATATGTGGGTCGCCACGATGCCGGGAAGCTTGTGCGCCTGCCGGGTTGGCAAAACCCGGTCCTGCGTGCCCCAAATCACCTTTATCGGCATCGCCAGGGCAGCCAGTTCGTCTCTCGGCAGCGTTTTTTGAACCGTGCCGTCGATGATCTCCTCAACGACGGCTTCGAGCGTGGCGGCAGCGCCGGGCTTGGACCGGCTTTCGGCAACGGTCTTGGCCAGGTATTTGGGGAGCCGGTACTCCCAGCCGAAGAACTGTTCCAGAAGCACTTCCATGCCCGCGATGTCGGTGGTCGTGGCGTATCGGCGCAACAGGCGGTGATTGATTTCAGG
>JBCDEN010000314.1:0-5576 GCA_039179715.1 Pseudomonadota bacterium | reverse complement strand
CGGCCGTCACGCTCTGGTATCGCGCCTATTCGACACCGGCAAAGCCGAAGCAGGCGTGAACCCTGCATGCTGACGAAACCGCAGATTGGCTCGAACGGCAAACCTGAGATCCGGCACGTTGCCGTCATCGGCGCCGGACCTGCCGGACTGACTGCGGCCCATACCCTTGCCGGAGCGGGGATTGCCGTCACCGTTCTGGAGAGGCGCAGGGATACGGGCGGTCTCGGCGGCACGACAACATTTGAAGGCAAGGCAGGAACCTACCGGTTCGACTATGGCGGTCACCGGTTCATTACCAGCAATCGGGATCTGCTGACGCTGGTGGAGGACCTTGTCGGGCCGGACTTTCTTTATGCCGACCGCCGCTCGGTGATCCGCCTCGACGGGCGGATCTATGACTATCCGCTTTCCGTCAGGAACCTTCTGACCACCGCGCCGCCATCTCTGCTTGGCGGTGCCGCGATGGATCTGGCGACAAAGCTGTTCAGGCGCGAGCAGGTTAACGGAGACGCAGATTTCGAGACCTGGACCAGGGCCCGTTTCGGCCCGACGCTCTACAATCGCTTTTTTGCCGGCTACACGCAAAAGCTCTGGGGGATACCGCCGTCAGACCTCTCCGGCGACTGGGCGGAACAGCGCATTAGCCTGATTGACCTGAAGGATGTCGCCCGCCGGCTCTTGCCTGGCAGCGAACGGGGCCTGCGCACCTACGCAAGAACCTATCGCTATCCGCGCCACGGATTTGGAATGATCTTCGATCGTCTTGCGGCGCGCGTCATGGCGTTGGGCGCGGAGATCCGGACCGGCATCGGCGTGACAGGCTTCGGTTACGATGGGCAGCGCATCGACAGGGTCGAGACAGACCATGGCTCCGTTTCCTGCGATGCCGTGATCTCCACGGTTCCACTGCCCGACATGGTCAGGCTCACGGGTGGGCAGTCTTCTTTGACATTTCGCGGCCTGCGCTTTTTCAACATGATGATGGACGTTGAGGATATCTCTGCAAACACCTGGCAATATCTGTCCGATCCCCACATTCTGGCGACCCGGCTGCAGGAACCGAAACGGCGCTCGGAAGAAATGGCACCGCCGGGCAAGACGTCGATCATGCTGGAAATCCCCTGTGATCCCGGCGAGCCGCTTTGGCAAATGACCGACGATGAGCTCTTTGCGAGGGTGTGTCCGCAACTGGACTCCCTTGGCGTAAATCCTGACATGGCCTCGGGCGAATATTTCTCGGCCCGGGCCGCAAACGCCTATCCCCTGATGCGCCAGGGGTATCAGATCGAACGCGAAAAAGCCTTCCGTCATCTCGGACGCATTGAAAACCTGACCCAGTGCGGGCGGCAGGGCAGCTTTCGATACGTCTTCACCGATACCGCGATGGAAATGGGCCAGATGGCCGCCGAGGCCCTGATCGAGGGACAGGACCTCCGGGACGCGGTGCGCGATCACAGGAACGAACGGGTTGTCATTGAAACCGAGAGCATTGCCTGACACCGACTTCAGAAGGAGGAAGCCATGAGAACGATCCTGTACTTTACTGCGTATCTGGGCCTGATACTGGCAGTCGTTTCACCTTCTCATGCCTATACCTACGCATCTCCTCAATCCGACCCGCTGATTGCAGGCCGCGAAGCCTATCTCACTGCCGTCAACGGTGGAGACTGGGCGGCTGCCGAAAAGGCGTTGGCCGCGTTCAAGCCAGACCTCGATCTGCTGGAGGCCGGCGACGATGCCTTTGCGGGCGACAAGGGCATTTCGGCAGCGTTCAGCGATGCGATCAAGAACAAGGACGCCGATGCGGCCAAGGCAGCGCTGACACGGGCGACGATCGATCAGATCGACAGGCGGCTGTCCGGCGCATCGAAGAACATCAACACCTACCAGACCGCTTCGACGCTGGTCGCATCCGCCCAGGCGTTCTACACCGCGATGGCAGGCGACCTGTCCGCAGCCACGCAGAAAACCGTTTCGTCGAACCTCCAGGCAGCGCTTGATGCCGTCGGAAAACCCGGTGTCTTCGGCTATGGCGCTCAAAAGCCGGACCCGTCCGCTCTCGACGCGGCACACAAGGCGATCATGGCCGCGCTGCGGCCGCCGTCAAGCAGCTGACGGCCGGGCAACAGGTGAGCGTGTGTCCGGGCCCGGCAGACAGGCGACAACGGCGGAAACAGCCGTGAGCGTTCGCGCGGTGCATCGTGTCGGCGTTCCCAAAAACGTCTGGCTTTATTCAGGCTTCGCTCTCGTTTCGCTGATCTGGTTCGGGCTGCTCGCATCGCATCTCATTCACTTGCCGCCGGACCTGTCGTCCGATGATGCCTATTTTTTCGCACGCGCTCTTACCCGCTTTTCCATCCTCGACTTCTCACCCCATTTCCCGGGCTACCCGGCGTTCGTCGCGCTTGGCAGGCTGGCGCTCGAGATCTGGCCGGATCCGGATGTGGCGCTGATCCGCACGACCATTTCGGCCACCCTGTTGCTCCCCGCCGCCGCCGCCGCCGTCGCCTGGCGCTGGACCGGTTCGCTCCCGGCAACGGGGATCTGTTTTGTGCTCGTCTTGAGCCAGCCGATCCTGTCGCTGGTTGCGATGTCAGGACTGTCCGACAGCACCGGCATGCTGTTCCTGCTTGGTTATTTTGCCCTCTTGCCGGACGTGGCGGCCGACAAGAGACGCACCGCCCAAACCCTGCTCCTTTGCTTTGCCGCAGGTATCGCGCTCGGGATTTCCGGATCGGCCCGACCCTCATATGCGCTGATACTTCTGGCCGCATTCCTGCCCGTTGCCTTCCGGTCCATCCACTGCGCCCTTGCGGTCATCGCAGGCGCGCTCGCCGTCGCCGTGCCGTCTCTGCTTGTGCTGGTTGCACTTGAGGGCACGAACTATTTCATCGAGGGCTGGCGTTTCTTCAAGGGGCACATGTTCGGATGGGGCAACACGGTATTTGCAGGCCGTGAGCAAGCAGGCTGGTCGAACGTCATTCAACTCAGTCCATTGTTTGCATGTGCCGTTCTCCTGTTTGCGGTGCTTAACGCCTGTTGCCTGACCCGAAGGCCATGGCCGTCACGGCAAATGGCGCTGGGTGCGTCCGTTCTTGTTGCGGCTGTCTGGACACTATTTTTTCAAAATCCTGAGAATCTGCGACACCTGCTGCCGTTCCTGACCCTGTCCAGCGTGCTCCTGGCGGTTCATCTGCCCTCCGTGCGCGGTGTTCCGGCGGCGAGCCTTTTCATCATCTTCCTGAACGCCGTCGTCGCCTTGCCTGGTTTGCTTTTTCCAGTGACATCGCGTGCGCCGATTGCGGCCGCCGCAGACGTGATCGACCGGATCGATGGGGATGTCATCGTCGTCACCAATCGCGACGTGACTTACTTGCGCAGCAGGCTTGAGACGGCGCGGGTCTATGATCAGCGCTATCCCGCCAGTGCGCGCGCGGCGCTGTCGGCATCCGGTGCGCAACGTGTCGCAATCAGCAGGCAGCCTGACGCATCCTGTGCCAGTTCGGCTTACAGGAACGGGCGCTTCTTTGGAGAGCCCGGGCTCTGGATTTGTATGTCAAAGGCATCGCCCGGCTGAGCGGAACCGAACAGAAGCCGGCACATAACTGCCGGAAAGGAGGGCAAGAATGAAAAGACTTCTCTATGTTGAAGGGTCGCCCCGCAAGCAGCGGTCACACTCCATCTCTCTGGCCAACTGCTTTCTTGATGCCTACCGCGAGGAAAATCCCGAGCATGAGATCGATGTGTTCGATCTGTGGAATGACCATATGCCCAGCTTTGCCGGGGATACGATCGACGCCAAGCACATCAGGCGCGAAGGCGGCGCGATGACGAGCGAGCAGGAGCAGGCCTGGCTGGAAATCGAGGATATCAGCAGCCGCTTTCAGGCCGCCGATGTCGTGGTCGTCAGCACGCCGATGTGGAATTTCATGGCGCCTTACGTGCTCAAGCATTTCATCGACATCGTGACCCAACCGGGCATTGCCTTCGAGATCACCCGGGAAGGCCAGTATCGCGGGCTGCTGCAAGACAAGACCTGCGTCGTCCTCAGGGCATCCGGTCAGGATTATGCCGGCAGCGTGCCGCTCGCCAAACGGGACTATTTCAAACAGTATATGACCGGCTGGCTGGAGATTATCGGGATTACGAATGTGAAGTGGATCGATATCGCACCCACGATCGCCAGACCGGAAGCCGTTGCCGAGGCCCGCGAAAGAGCCTTTGCCGGCGCCAGATCATTGGCAATGTCGATCAATCCGTAAGCTTTACCGTGAGGGCGCGGTGACCGGAATCGTTCGCGGCGCCTGCAAGAGCAGCGGATGTATTACCTCTGTCGTTCGCGTAAACATTTTCGGTTCACGCCTGGTTATAGCGCACTGCAATGAGTGTGGGCTTGCGATTTAACAGTGCGAGAAATGAATGTCTGCCTTCGCGCTCAGGCTACATCGTGGCGAATGTCCGGATTGGCGGCGCGAAGCCGCCATTGAAGGTTTAGCTGTTGAATGACCGCTTTGGGCCGAAATCGGCTGCGAACTTGCGCTTCAAGGACGTCCGCTTCAACGACTTTTCGAATGGAACCCGACAGTCAGCTAACGGCTCCTTCTGGGCGGGTTTATCTTGATTTGGTCTGCCAGTCCGCATTGCTCCGCCAAAATAGACGTTTGGTAGTTTTGTGCGGTATCGCAAAGCTAACATGCATTCGGTGCGCGGGCTCCTTCCGGATTGGGCGGAGGACTTGTAATTCATTGCGACGTGCTGCCGCCTATCAAACGAGAATTTTCATTTGAGGTGAAACAATATCCCCGCCTAATTTTCTAGAATTCTCGCTGGCTCCCTTGGGCAGTACGCACCTCATCGAGCATCGCTGATGCCTCTTCGGCGAGACAATTCGCAACTTCGTTGGCAATACGTGGAAGCGTCCTTCGTGCACTAACGGCAACGCTGATGGACTGGGCCGAAATACCTCTTGCTTTGACTTTCAATGCAGAAAGGCTGCCGCCTATCAATTCCGGCGCGGCGTCCATTTCAGAAGTCAACGCAACGTAACGCCCTCCAACGACCAATTGTTTCAGCAGCTGAAGCGAATTGGTGACAACCGGTGGAGGCCCGTCTTCGAAGACCCACGCATGCTGCTCGTCCAGCATGCGACGGATCGATAGTGCTCTGCTCTGGACGACAATGGCTTGTTTTCGCACCTCAGAGAGTTTGACCGTACGCTGCCCGGCGAATGCGTGGGTTGGCGCCACCACACAGTAGAGCGGCAGTTCGGCAGACCAAATGATATGCACATCTCTTAGCCTACGAAGATTAAATGCGAGAATAAGGTCGCACTGACCTTCGTCCAGCAATTCCGCTGCCCCGTCAGGTGTCGCAATCTCCACATCCACTCGTACCCTTGGGTATCTCTCCGCGATAACATCGAGGAAGCGTGGAATGACGCCATTGACCTGACTGTCCATCGCCGCGAGGCGAATGTGGCCAAAGTCCACCCCTTGCATTCGCTTGACATCAGACTGGATACGAGCCTCATCGGCGCGCCATCTCTGAGCAAGAAGAACAAACATTTCACCTGCCGG
>JBCDEN010000754.1:0-2229 GCA_039179715.1 Pseudomonadota bacterium | reverse complement strand
TCACAACCGAGTGGATCACGGACGAAGAGCTCGACGCCAACCCGGCGCTTGTCAAAACCATGTCCGTCAAACCGCCCAGGGGTTCGGGCCGGGTCCGGCTGGTCAGGATCGGAGGGGATGTCGACCTTCAGCCTTGCGGCGGCACACATGTGTGCAGAACCTCGGAAATCGGGGGGCTTTCAATCGGCAAGACCGAAAAAAAAGGCAAACAGAACAGGCGCGTTCGCATTCGTCTTACCGACTAGGCGTCCTGTTGGAGGCAAGAGCATGAACCTGTCCGGCAGCTGTCATTGCAAGGCGATCCGTTTTGAACTGGAGAGCAAGACACCCTACCCCTACATGCGCTGCTATTGTTCCATCTGCCGCAAGGTCGGCGGCAGCGCCGGATATGCCATCAACCTGATGGGGGATGCCGACAGCCTCACGACAGAAGGGGTCGAGGCGAAAGCCGTTTACCACGCTCAGATTGACGGGACTGAAAGTCCCGCGGAGCGCCACTTCTGCAAGCGATGCGGGACGCATCTGTGGGTCTGGAATCCGCGCTGGCCGGAACTCGTTCATCCGCATGCCGGTGTCATAGACACCCCCTTGCCAAAGCCGCCTGAAACCGTCCATATCATGCTTGATCACAAGCCCGACTGGATTGAGGTGCCTCTGGGCATTGGCCATGTCCACTTCAAGAACTATCCGGATTTGTCCATCGAGGAATGGCATAAATCCAAAGGGCTCTACCAGAGTTGAGGAGATTCAATGTCCGACCACCCGCTTGTTTCAACCCAATGGCTGGCCGATCATCTCGACTCTCCGGATCTGGCGGTGGTCAACGCCTGGATGCCGCCCGTTACCCATCCCGATGCGCCGCCGGTCTACCCGAACGCACACATCCCCGGCGCAGTCTTCTTCGACGTCAATGAAATCTGCGATAAGACAAGCGATCTGCCGCACATGCTGCCGGCGCCCCATGTCTTTTCCTCCGCAATGCGCAAGCTCGGGATCGGTGACGGGCAGACGATCGTTGTCTATGACGATTTCGGCTTCTATTCCGCCGCCAGGGTCTGGTGGACCCTGCGCACGATGGGGGCAGGCAGTGTCTACGTCCTGGATGGCGGGTTTCCGAAATGGCGCGCTGAAGAGAAGCCCGTTACGGACGATGTGCCGCGCAAACCGCAAAGCCACTTCACATCCAGGCTCAATCATGGGGCTGTGGCAAACCTGTCGCAAGTGAAGCGCTCGACAGAGACCGGCAACCGTCAATTGCTTGATGCAAGGTCAGCCGAACGTTTCGACGGCAGCGCGCCTGAACCGAGAGCCGGGCTGCGGCAGGGCCATATGCCGAATGCGCTCAACTTGCCCTTCACCCGCCTCATCAACGAAGACGGCACGTTCCGCGCACACGCTGAGCTTGAGACGATCTACGCGGATGCCGGGGTTGATCTGAGGAAACCGGTCACGACCACGTGCGGCTCCGGCGTGACCGCGGCGATCCTCACGCTTGGCCTGACCGTGCTCGGTGTCCGGGACCTCACCCTCTATGACGGCTCCTGGACAGAATGGGGTGGCCGCGACGATACGGAGATCGTAACGACAGATTGAAGAACGCCTACGGACCCTGAATCCGGTCTGCTTGCACCTTTTGGACGCAGAACCAAAAAAGCCTCTGGAACCGGTGTTCCAGGGGCTTTTGTTTGAGGCTGTCGTCCGGTGCGGGCAAGCGACGGACCGTGAAGGCCTCGCCCTTGCACGATACCGGGATCAGTGGTGCAGGATCTGGCTCAGGAAGAGCTTCGTGCGCTCGTGTTGCGGGTTCACGAAGAAGTCTTCCGGCTCGTTCTGTTCGACGATCTGGCCCGCATCCATGAAGATCACGCGGTTCGCGACCTTTCTGGCAAAGCCCATCTCGTGGGTGACGCAGAGCATTGTCATGCCTTCTTCGGCAAGACCGACCATCACGTCGAGAACTTCCTTGATCATTTCCGGGTCGAGGGCCGAGGTCGGCTCATCGAACAGCATGATCTTCGGGCTCATACACAAGGAGCGCGCAATCGCAACGCGCTGCTGCTGACCACCGGAAAGCAGCAGCGCGTCGCGATTGCCCGCTCGCTCTGCATGAACCCCAAGATCATGCTGTTCGATGAGCCGACATCGGCCCTCGACCCGGAAATGATCAAGGAAGTTCTCGACGTGATGGTCGGTCTTGCCGAAGAAGGCATGACCATGCTCTGCGTCACC
>JBCDEN010000827.1:0-1774 GCA_039179715.1 Pseudomonadota bacterium | reverse complement strand
CCGGCCTCGAAAATCAGGCCTTCCTCGATCAGGTCCTGTATGATTGCGCCGATCGCCGCGTTGGTGAGTTGGACGGCCCGGGCGAGTTCGGCCTTTGAGGCTTCGCCGGCGCGTCGCAGGATCTGCAGCACGATGCGCTCGTTGTACCGGCGCAATTGCGCGGAATTCGATCCTCGACCAGACGTACGGGGCTCGTCCACTGTCCCTGTTCCTCCACAGCGGCTGCCTTGCCGATCAGGCAGCTTCATAATAATTAATTTTGATGAAATTATTCGACGACGAGAGCGATCTGTCAATTGATTTTTTGTTTTGCACTGCACGGTTTCGATGTTGTGCCGCAGCAAAATTCTGACAGACAAGGCATTTTCAATTCGCAGCTTAGCAGAGAAAGTGACCTAGGGGTACGGATTCATAAATGAGGCCAAAAGCGTTTGTGGCGGTTTGCGTCTCGTCGAGGCGCGGAAGCGCAGGAAATGCGGCGCATTTTCAAGCCTTTCGCAACGCGGAGGAGGCGCAATCCAGTCAAATCCGAAGGACATGGAAATGGCGTCACCCCGTGGCGTCAGCTTGGCTGACAGGGCTAGAAGCCCGCTCCGCGCACACTTCCTGACGGGATTTCTCCATTTCTCATGCCATTTCAGTCTCATTTAGGGGTCCGTACCCCAGGGCATATGGACTGGCGGAAAAAATTTGAGGGCTTTGCGTCAAACACGTGGCCTGGTCTTTGACACGATGAGCACGTTCGCCTGACCATTGCCGGAATCGGCAAGAAGCGTATTGTCGGGTGACATGTTGGAAGTGGAGTGAGTCTGAATGCCGGTCACACATGACGAGAGTTTCCTCAAACGCGCGATTGCAGCAGGTGCAGGTGAGGCAACAGCCGATCTGGTCGTAAAAAACGTCAGGCTTTTCAATGTTATCGATGGTTCTTGCAAGGAAACGGATATCGCGGTTGTCGCGGACCGGATCGTGGGCATCTATGGCAGCTATGACGGGGTCGAGACGCTGGACGGTAAGGGACGTGTCGCGGTTCCGGGGTTCATCGACACGCATCTGCATGTTGAGTCCTCGCTGGTCACGCCGTTCGAATTCGACCGGTGCGTCCTGCCGCATGGTGTAACGACCGCGATCTGTGATCCGCACGAGATAGCCAACGTCCTGGGCGCCGAAGGTATCCGTTATTTCCTCGATGCCTCGCTCGAAACGCTGCTGGATCTGAAGGTCAATCTGTCGTCCTGTGTGCCGGCAACCCCTTTCGAAACGGCCGGGGCCCGGCTCGAAATCGAGGATCTGCTGCCATTCCGCGACCACCCGAACGTGATCGGTCTCGCCGAATTCATGAATTTTCCGGGCGTTCTGGCCTGCGAGCCGAACGTTCTTGCCAAGCTCGCCGCCTTTCAGGACGGCCATATCGACGGACATGCGCCGCTGCTGTCCGGGCTTGGACTCAATGGCTACCTGGCGGCCGGCATCCGCACGGATCACGAGGCAACAAGCGCGGAAGAAGCGCTCGAAAAGCTCTCCAAGGGCATGACAATCCTGATGCGGGAAGGCTCGGTCTCCAAGGATCTCGATGCGCTGGCGCCCATTCTGACACCGGATGTCTCCGCTTTCGTCGCGCTGTGCACGGATGACCGCAACCCGCTCGACATCGCGGAGGAAGGACATCTGGACAGCATGGTGCGCCGCCTGATTGCCAAGGGCATTCGGCCGCTCGACGCCTATCGCTCGGCCAGCTGGTCCGGGGCCAATGCGTTTGGCCTGAAGGACCGGG
>JBCDEN010000433.1:0-4300 GCA_039179715.1 Pseudomonadota bacterium | reverse complement strand
GCACCGTACACGACCGATAATCTGCAAGATCGTCGCGCCTTCCGGCGTGATCGAACCGAAGCGTACCAGTTGGTCGAGTGTAAGCTTGTCCTTCTTGAACTTACGAATGGTAAGTGCCGGTCCGTCAATCGAGAGCGGCGGTGCGATCACGTTCACACGAGATCCGTCAGGCAGACGCGCGTCACAGATCGGGCTGGCATCGTCGACACGGCGGCCGACCTGGCTCACGATCCGCTGACAGATGTTCATCAGCTGCGCGTTGTCGCGGAAGTTCACACCGGTCTGCTCAACCTTACCCGCAGTTTCGATATAGACGGTATGCGCACCATTGACCATGATGTCGGCGATGTCGTCGCGTGCAAGAAGCGGCTCCAGTGGCCCGTAGCCAAGAACATCGTTGCAGATGTCCTCCAGCAGGTCTTCCTGCTCGGCGATGGACATGATGACGTTTTTCAGGGCGATGATATCGTTGACGACGTCGCGGATCTCATCGCGGGCATCTTCGGCATCAAGGCGCGCAAGCTGCGACAGGTCGATCGCCTCGACAAGCGCGTTGAAGATCTGGGCCTTGGTTTCGTAATACTCGTTGTTCTTTTTCTTGGGAGCAGGCGCGGGAGCCTTGGCTTCCGGAGCTGGGGCCGGGGTCGGGGCCGGCGCAGGTGCCGGCGCGGGCGCTTTTTCGCTCTCCGCGGATTTGGCCTGGGCTTCCGGCTCTACGGACGGGGCCGGAGTTGGCGTTTCCGCAGACGGTTCCGGCGCGCCTCCGGGAACGCCTCCCGGATGTGCTGTCTGCGTTCCAGACGATGAATTGCCGCGTCTTCCAAACATAGCGATCTTTCAGCTCCGCTTAAAAACCAGTTAGCCGGACTTTCGTTTCAATTTAGAAAACAGGCTACCCAAGCCGGACCGATTTACCTTCGGCGGCTGAACTTTGCCCGAAATCGCATTTGCCAGATCGTCGAACTGTCGCGCCACGGCGTGCTTTCCGTCCATTTCACTGATCATCTGGCCGTTATTCGCGGCCGTGCCGAACAGGTGCGGTTCAAACGGAATGGCCGCCTGAACGGTCAAACCGAGCGCACTTGCAAATTCGTCCGGCTTGATTTCCGGCCGCTTGGGAACGTTGACCCTGTTCATCACCAGATGCGGGGGACGATCGTTGGGACGCAATTGCTTCAACATGTCGACGGCGTTTTTCGCATTGCGCAGGTTGGCCAGATCGGGTTCAGCCACCAGAACAATTTCGTCCACGTTCAAGAGCGTGTTCTTGACCCAGGCGTTCCAGGTATGCGGAATGTCCAGCACAACATTGGGCACACTTGCGCGCATCGTTTCAAACAACAGCTCGAACGATTTCTCGCTGTGATCATAGGTTCTTTCCAGTGTTGCAGGCGCTGCCAGCAAGCTCAGGTGTTCGCTGCACTTGGAAAGGATACGGTCCAGATAGGTTTCATCGAGCCGGTCAGGAGAGGATATCGCTTCAAATACCCCCTGCAGCGGATCCTGGTTGTAATCAAGTCCAGCGGTTCCGAACGGCAGATCGAGATCCGTGACCACGACTTCACTCTGGAAATTGCGTCCCAGCACCCATGCGCAATTGTGCGCAATCGTGGAGGATCCGCACCCGCCCTTGATGCCGAAGAACGCGGTCGCCCGTCCCAGGGGTTCAGCTTCGGGGTCCGCATAAAGCTCCGCGATTGCGCCGATCAACTGATAGACATTCACGGGTGTAATCAGATATTCGCTCACGCCACGTGCAATCAGTTCTCGGTAGAGAAGAACATCGTTCATGTTACCGAGGACGATCACCTTTGTACCTGCGTCGCAGTACTCGGCCAGCTGATCGAGGTTGGTCAGCAGCTCTTCGCGCTGTCCGTTGGTTTCCACGATGATCAGATTGGGCGTCGGTGCCTGGGCGAAGACATCGATTGCAGCGGGTATGCCGCCCATTTCCAGCTTGAGATGCGCCTTCGCCATACGGCGGTCTTCCATCGCCGTTTCGGCAGTGTGCATGGTCGCATCGGTCAGGCAGAAACCGTGAACGGTAATTCTCGGTACCGATCCGATATTCGCCGATTCATCGGTTCCTGCGTACTGGTTTTCAGCAGGTTCCGACATAGGATCGAGATAGCCCGGCGTGTCCTGTAATTCTGCGTTCGTGCTCATTCTTCCACCTATTCTGAGACTTCTGCCCCAACACCCTCAGAGAACGTGCCGGTCGTGTCCGTACCACCGCGGTAGTTTTCGAAGACGATCGCGCGCCGTGCCTGATCAGACGGCGTTGACGCCCTCGGCGTCAGCAAGTCCGAAGGGTTGTCGACCATCGACGCGAGGTTGGACTGCGTCGCACACCCGAAGTTTTCGTATTCGGTGTTTTCGCCAATGCCGCCGCCGATGTTTTTCGGCCAGGCGCCGCACGGTCCGGCCGTTGCCTGCATTGCCGCGTAGGACAAGCGGATCGGTGCGTCGGCCTTCGGATCCTGCACTGCATAGGTTCTCGTGGAAATCCGGGACCTTGAAACACCGCCGCGCTGGAGTGCGTTCCTGATGTCGCCGGTCACCGCGTGAACGGCGGCTTCATTGGCTCCACCTGACGGGACAAGGATTTCCACCGACCCGTTTCCCTTTCTGCGGGACTCTGCGCCGAATGCCGTAATCGTGCTTTCGATCGGGCCGTACAAATTGCGCGTGCTCCGTCCAATCGGCAGGTCCAGCGTCTCGGGCTCCTCCGTGATAACGATCGGGTGCCTGTAGCGATAGTCGTGCGAAGCAAGCAATTCCGCGTTGCTCTCGGTTCTGTTCTGGCAGCCGGCCACAACCAGACACCCTGCAAACAGGAGGAGGGATTTGGATGCGGCAGATAACCGGACTGTCTTTTTCGTCTTCATCCGTCCATCCTCACTTGTAGATAAAGCCGACCTGGCCGTGGTATTCGCTCTGAACCACGTCACCGGTCGGGTTGAAGATTTTGTTGAGCCGGTTCAGGAAAATGCTCTCCGCGTCAGACGGTGCCAGCAAATTCTTGTCGGGCCGCACGACCTTGTTGCGTGCGATCGGCCGGACGACGTACGGCGTTACGAAAACCGTCAATTCCGTCTGATCGCGCAGGAAGTCGCGGCTTTTGAAGAGGGCGCCAAGGATCGGGATCTGCATCAGTCCGGGAATGCCCTCAAGCGACTGCTGATAGGATTCCTGCAGCAAGCCGGCCATCACCAGCGTGCCGCCCGACGGCAGCTCGACCGTTGATTCGGCCCGCCGGACCTTCAGCGCGGAGATGGTAATCCCGCCGGCACTCACTGCACCTTCATTGCTGAGCTCGCTCACTTCCGTCAGGACCCTGAGGCTGATGCGGCCTTCGGAAAGAACGACAGGCGTGAAGTCGAGGCCGACACCGAATTTCTTGAATTCAACGGTCACCGTATTGTCTTCCTGGGCAATCGGGATCGGGAATTCACCACCTGCCAGGAAGCTTGCGTTTTCGCCGGAAATCGCTGTCAGCGTCGGTTCTGCAAGGGTCCGGATCACGCCTTCCCGCTGCAGGGCTTCAATTTCCGCATTGATCGACGCCGCGCCGCTCAGGAAGCTGATGCCCGCTGTCGCCTGGTTGACGATCGACGGGTTGACGTTGAAGCCCGGCTGGTTGCTGAAGTTCGGCGTGAAGTTGCCGGTACCGACACTTCCGTTGAACTGGACGCCGAGCTGTTTGATGATCGACCGCTCCACCTCGGCAACGGTCACTTTCAGATGGACCTGATCCTTGCCTTCGACCGAGATCAGATTGACGACATCCGTCCCATCATCGTCGCCCTGGAAACGCGCTGCGATATCCGCCGCCTGTTGCGCCTCAAGCGTGCTTCTCGCGGTCCCGCTCAGGATGACATTGCCGTTGACCGATTCGGCCGAGATGTTAGACCCTGGAATGAGTTTCCGGATAATCCTGGCCAAGTCCGATGTGTCGCTTTCAACGCGGATATCGAAGCTTGCCAGCTCGCGGCCGCTACGGCTGAACAGGACCAGCCTCGCCTGACCGGCCGTGTTTCCGAGGACAAAGATCCGCCGGGGCGTTCTGAGCACGGCATCGGCGATCTCCGGATTGGAAATCAGGACATCTGCCGCGTCTTCGGCCAGGTTGATGACAACCGAACGGCCAATGCCGACATTGAGGATTCGCCCGCTTGCGCGTTCTCCAGCGGCCACGTGAACCTGGCTTGGAAAGTTGCTCTGCGCCTGTGCCGCCGGCACCAGCGCCGAAAGGAAGGCCGCCACGATCGCAGCTGCCGCTGCAAATCTGAGAATTTGG
>JBCDEN010000620.1:0-3029 GCA_039179715.1 Pseudomonadota bacterium | reverse complement strand
TTTCGCGACAACCTTCTTTATTCGCCGTGCATTGCCCTTGAGAAGATCACGCCGGCACCGCCGGAGGCGATGGAGGTGCTCAGGAGCTACGGCTACCAGCTCAACCGGACCATGGTGAACGAGGACGAGCCCGCGCATATGGAGCGGCGGCGGGCCCTGATGGATCATTTCCTGCCGGAAAACCTGGAAGCCAAGCAGGAGATGGTGCGCCGACTGACACGCGAGAAAATGGATCAGTTCATCGATAGCGGCCGTGTCGATCTCGTCGACGCGCTGCTCTACGAGGTGCCCCTCAATGTCGCCCTGCATTTCCTGGGTGTGCCCGAGGATGAGATCGCCGTCTTCAAGACCTTTTCCGTTGCCCATTCCGTGAATACCTGGGGCAAGCCGACCGATGAACAGCAGATCGCGGTTGCCCATTCCGTCGGACAGTTCTGGCAATATGCGGGCAAGATCATCGAGCGGATGAAGCAGGAGCCGGACGGCACCGGCTGGATGCACGAAACCATCCGCAAGAACGCACAGATGCCGGACGTGGTGACCGACAGCTACGTGCACTCCATGATGATGGCGATCATCGTGGCCGCACACGAGACGACCTCGCTGGCCTCGGCCAACATGTTCAAGACGCTCCTCGGTCACCGCCAGGCATGGGATGATATCTGCGAAGACCCAAGCCTCATTCCAAATGCGGTCGAGGAATGTCTGCGTTACTCGGGGTCCATTGTTGCCTGGCGCAGGCAGGCGAGCGCACCAGCCCGGCTCGGCGGTGTGGATCTTCCCGAAGGCGCCAAGCTGCTGATCGTGCAGGCATCGGGCAACCAGGACGAGCGTCATTTCGAAGATGGCGACAGGTTCGATATCTACCGGGACAACGCTGTCGATCACCTGACCTTCGGCTATGGCAGCCACCAGTGCATGGGCAAGAATATCGGCCGGATGGAAATGCGGATATTTCTGGAGGAGTTCACGCGCCGTCTGCCACATCTGAAGCTTTCGGACCAGGTGTTCTCCTATGTTCCAAGCACGTCTTTCCGGGGCCCTGAAGAGCTCTGGGTCGAATGGGATCCGGGTGACAACCCCGAGCGGCGCGCTCCGGCGATCGCCCGCGGTGACCGCCACTTTCCTGTCGGCCCGCCGCTCCGGCGGGATATTGCGCGCAAGGTCAAGGTGGCCGGGGTCCGCCGGGAAGCCGAGAATGTCCTCGGCCTGACGCTTGCGGATGCGCAGGGCCGCGCGCTTCCGAATTGGAGTGCGGGCGCACATGTCGAGCTCTCAACCAGCGGATATGACCGCAAATATTCCCTTTGCGGGCAGCCGGGCACCGGGGGCTACGATCTTGCGATCCTGCGCGAGGCGAACGGGCGCGGGGGCTCCGCGTTTCTGCATGACGCCATTGAAGACGGCATGGAACTGCGCCTACGCGGGCCGCATAACCTCTTTCGCCTGGACGAAAGCGCGGACCGGTATGTGCTGGTTGCCGGCGGTATCGGCATCACGCCGATCATCGCCATGGCCGATCGGCTGAAGGCGCTGGGCAAGTCTTACCAGGTTCACTATTGCGGCCGTGGACGGGCCTCGATGGCGTTTCTTCATCGGCTCGAGCGCGATCACGGTTCCTGCCTGTCGGTTCACGCAGGTGATGAAGGGCAGCGGGCCGATCTGGCACAGATCGTGAATGACTTGCCTTCGGGCGGGCAGATCTATGTCTGCGGGCCGGGGCGTCTCATTTCCGCCGCCGAACAACTGACTGCGCATTTGCCCGACGGCAGCTTTCATTTCGAGTTCTTCGCCGCCGGGAGCGCCGGCCTCGACCCGGCCGTCGAAAAAGGGTTCGAGGTCGATCTCGCCGACTCGGGCCTGTCACTGAGCGTGGCTGCGGACGAGACCCTGCTTGATGCCATTCTTGCCGCCGGGATCGACATCGCCTGCGATTGCCGGGAAGGGCTGTGCGGCAGCTGCGAGGTCACGGTCCTGGAAGGCGAGGTCGATCATCGCGACATGGTTTTGACGCGCAGCGAACGCGGCGGGAACACCCGGATGATGTCCTGCTGTTCACGCTCGCTCAATGGCGGGAAGCTCAAGCTGGCCTTGTAGAGCGCCGAACGTTCCCGGCATGCCGCAGCGGTTTCCGCCGGTCTTTCGGGAAAATACGGAGAACCAGGTTTGGATCTCCGTTGCGCTGGATCCGGTGTGACAATCTTGGCGACAGGAGGAGCACAGCCAACCCACCTCATCCTGAGGAAGCGCGCAAGCGCTGTCTCGAAGGATGGGTCCACACTCATGCGCCTGCCACCCATCCTTCGAGACGGACCCTGTGGTCCTCCTCAGGATGAGGAAGAGGACGCCGAAAGCGTGAGATGTGCCGGTTGAATACGCCTCCGAGGCTACATCCCTTTCCATCAGCGACCGCCACAAGATGGCTGGCGCTTCACCGGTCTCTGGATCATAATGCGTGTCTCCGTGCGTAAGTGCGGACGCCAGCGGAGCATCTTGCTTCGCAAGCCAATAAACTGACACCGGGAGGAACAGCATGTGTCAGATTTTTGCGGGACAGGATCCCGAACGCTATGCCACGCAGACCCGCAGCATGCGTTTGAACGGGCAAAGCACCAGCATCCGTCTGGAAAATGCCTTCTGGGAGATCATCGACGAGATCGCACGGCGGGATAATGTCTCAACGCCCACATTCATTTCCACACTGCATTCGGAAGTCCTGGAGTTGCGCGGCGAGCCGACAAACTTCACGTCGCTGCTCCGGTGTGCCTGTCTGAAATTCATTGAAGTCAACCCGGGCATCAATGTTGCAGACATGCTGCCCGCGGCCTTTGACGACCCTGAGTCGGAGAAAAAGCTCCAGGTGGTATAAGTATACCACCCACGTGTCGCGCCGCCTTCTACCCTTCCGCATAGTCACAGCAGCGGGAGGACAGTCTTTTGGCCAAAGCACTTCACTCCATGATCCGCGTTCTGGACGAAGAGCGGTCGCTTGCCTTTTACCAAAAGGCGTTCGGTCTGACGGTCAAGGA
>JBCDEN010000755.1:0-2228 GCA_039179715.1 Pseudomonadota bacterium | reverse complement strand
TTCAGAAACTGCGCCGATATGGCAACGAGCCCGGCGATGGCTATTCCGGGGAACAGCTCGTTCGCCCGGTGTTTAAGGGAATCCAGCATGGGTGTCCTGTTCAGGGTCGGTCGACCGGAAGTCCGCTTGGAACGCTATCGGGAATCCCGAAAGGGGGGGCGGAAACGGAGGACGTTCCCGTGAGGGCTTTCAGAAACGCAACAAGGTCGGAGACTTCGCGGTCGGTGAGGGCAGTCGGCTCGACATCCCGGAAAAAGGCCTGTCTAGCCATCTCACGTTTGTCGTTCCAGACGACGAAGTCAATGGCTTCCAGCCAGGGTGCGTCAGGAAGCGCAGCTTTTTCCGGTGTCCAGGCGGCCAGCATCCCCTCCGGGTCGAGGTGATGGCGCACAATGCCCTCAAGCGTCGGATAGGCACCATTGTGGCCATAAGGGGCTGTCAGCTCGACATTGCGCAGCATCGGTGTCCGGAACCGGTAGGCATCTTCCAGACGGTCGCTTTCGCCCATGCGGCCAACGTCGCGCACCATCGGGTCGAACCGGCGGGTTCGGCCGGGGCCGAAGGGCGGCAGGCCGATGGCATGGAATTTCTGGTCGCTGAGGAGCTTGCCGGAGTGGCAGCTGGCACAATTGGCCTTGCCGTAAAAGAGATCCAGTCCCCGCTTCTGGTCAGCGCCAAGAGCACGGCCGTCCCCGGCAAGATACCGGTCGTACGGGCTGTCGAAGCTTGTCCACTCGATCGCCTGGAAGGCAGCGAGCGCATTGGCGATCTCGGCGATCGTGACCTGTTCCGCTTCCTCGATATGATCGAACGCCTCCACGAACATCCGACCGTATTCGGGGATCACCCGCACCCGTTTGGCAAGGATCGGCCAGGACGCGTCGATCCGGTCATGGACGGCACCGGCGATTTCGTTTTCCTTTGGGTTGCCCGCCATCTCGAACTGGGCAACCAGCGGAAAGATCGCCTGGGCACCGAGCAGCGTCTCCAGGCCTTCGGGCAACCATTCCTCGGCAGGAGAATTGAAGCCGTTTTCATAGTCGTCCGAAATGGAAAGACGGCCGTCGTGAAACAGGGTGTGAAGCTCTTTTGCGCCGAGATTCCAGAGGCCTGGCGCGTTTCGCGGAATCCGTTTCTTAATCCTGTTTGACGCAACAAGCGCGGTCCGGCTCCGTCCGAGGCCTTTGCCGCCTTCCCCGATCCCCAGCGAAAGCCCGTCCCCGGTTCCAAGTGCCGGATGATGGCACGTCGCACAGGCAATATTCCTGTTGCCGGAGAGGATCTTGTCGTAAAAGAGGAGCTGACCGAGCGCGGCCTGTTTCCTGTCGAAGGCGATGAAGTCATCCGCGCTGAGCGGCGCGGGCAATTCAGCCGAAACGGCTGGCGCCGACAGAAGAACAACAAGAGGGAATGACCGAAGCAGATGAGAAAGACGCTTGAAGCCGCCTTGTTCGGCCTTGTTCTGATGGCGGCGCCCGCCCATGCGGAGATCGAGGCGGCGCGCGACCTGATGGAAGCGGGACAATTCGAGGAGGCCAAGGAACAGCTTTGGCCGGCGGCGCGCTCCGGCAACGCGGATGCCGAGGAACTGATCGGTGTCATGTACGCGATGGGCCTTGGCGTCGAGCGGGATGACCAGCGCGCGTTCGAGTGGTATCTCAGGAGCGCCATGAAGGGGCATCCCGGTGCGCAATCCGGTGTCGGCTGGTACTACGAGGTCGGCCGCGGCATGCCTGCGCCCGATCTGGTGCGTGCCTATATGTGGTACACGCTGTCCGCCATCGGCGGCGACCCCGATGCCGCGATCTCGCTGGAAGAGGTCGTTAAGAAAATGACCAAGGATGAAATTGATAAGGCGCATATTCTGGTCGATGACTACAAGGTCTGGATGTATCCGTTCCGTTGACGTTTCCGTCCGGTTCATTCGTCATCCCGGCCAAGCGAAGCGCGAGCCGGGATCGGGAAGCTGCAGGCCGTAAACCATGCCCTGTGATGATGCCCGATTGACAGCCGCAAGTCATCCCATGGCTGGACGATGGGATCCATGCCGTTTAACCTCGAAAAATCTCCGAACATGGTGCGACGGCACGGCATGGATTGCAGGGTCGAGCCCTGCAATGACAAACGTTGGTTGAAATGGTGCCGCACCCTGTTGGGGTAGGCGCGGCACCAGTTTCACAGGGTCTAGTTCACGTCAGCGTCACGCGCACCGTTGATGTCGGTTTCAG
>JBCDEN010000368.1:0-4896 GCA_039179715.1 Pseudomonadota bacterium | reverse complement strand
GTCGCACACGAACCTCGGACGTTACATTTACGGTGCGCTGATCGGCGTCATGGTGGTGATGATACGCGCCATCAATCCGGCGTTTCCGGAGGGCATGATGCTGGCGATACTGTTTGGAAACGTCTTTGCGCCACTCATAGATTATTTCGTAGTGCAGGCGAACATTCGACGGAGAGCACGGCGCAATGCCTGACGAACCGAAACAGAGCAAGGGCTTCATCCGGCGATTCCTGGACCTGCCGTCCGATTCGGTGCCAAAGACCATTTTTGTCGCCGTTTCGGTCTGCCTGGTCGCGTCCATGGTCGTGTCGGCCACGGCGGTCGCGCTCCGCCCGGTTCAGGACGTCAACCGGCTCAAGGACAAGCAGATCAATATCCTGCAGGTCGCCGGTCTCTACGAGCCCGGTATGGACGTCGTCGAAGCATTCGAAGCCTTCGAACCCCACGTCCTCGAAATTGCGACCGGTCGCTTCACCGAAGAATTCGACCCCGCCACGTTCGACGATCTGGCCGCGGCCGACGATCCGCAGACATCCATCGCGCTGGAGGACGATCCGGCATCCATCGGGCGCCAGTCGAAATTCGTGACAATCTACCTGTTGCGGAATGACGACGGATCGCTCGACAAGGTCATCCTGCCGATCCACGGATACGGGCTTTGGTCGACGCTCTACGGCTTCATAACGGTGGAAGAGAACGGCAACGACATATTCGGCCTGCAATTCTACCAGCATGCCGAGACACCGGGCCTTGGAGCGGAAGTCGACAATCCGCGCTGGAAATCGCTCTGGGCCGGCAAGCGCCTTTCGGATGACGACGGAACCCTGCAGATCACGGTGGCCAAGACCCCGCCGCCGGCCGGTTCGGATTACCATATTGACGCACTTGCCGGCGCGACGTTGACATCGGTGGGCGTCGACAATCTGGTACGCTTCTGGATGGGCAAGGCAGGCTACCAACCCTTTCTGGCAAATCTCAAATCAGGAGAGATCTCATGAGCCAGACGCGGAAGGGATTGTTGGTCGACCCGCTGGTCGACAATAATCCGATCACGCTTCAGGTATTGGGCATCTGTTCGGCGCTGGCGGTGACCTCGTCGCTGCAAGTGTCCCTCGTGATGGCATTGGCGGTCATTTTCGTTACCGGCTTTTCGTCGATGTTCATCTCCATGCTGAGGAACCACATTCCCGGATCCATCCGGATCATCGTGCAGATGGTCATCATCGCGTCGCTGGTCATCGTGGTCGACCAGTTCCTGAAAGCCTACGCGTTCGAGATCTCGAAAACGCTCTCGGTCTTCGTGGGACTGATCATTACGAACTGCATCGTGATGGGTCGCGCCGAGGCATTCGCGATGAAAAATCCGCCGGTCGCGTCGTTTATCGACGGGGTGGGTAACGGCCTCGGTTACGGGCTCATCCTGATGCTGGTCGGCTTCGTGCGCGAACTGCTTGGATCCGGCAGTCTGTTCGGCGTGACGATCCTTCAGACCGTGAACAATGGCGGCTGGTATGTGCCGAACGGCATGCTTTTGCTGCCGCCGTCGGCCTTCTTCATCATCGGATTGATCATCTGGGCCTTCCGGAGCTGGAAACCCGGGCAGGTCGAGGAACGCGAATACAAGATCCAGACGGTCGAGGCGCACTGATGGAAGCCCTCGTCTCGCTTGCCGTCAAGGCGATCTTCGTCGAGAATCTTGCGCTCTCGTTCTTCCTCGGCATGTGCACGTTCATCGCCGTGTCGAAAAAGATCTCGACCGCGCTCGGCCTCGGCATTTCGGTGATGATCGTGCAGTCGATCACCGTTCCGGCCAACAATCTGATCCTGAACTACCTCCTGGCACCCGGCGCGCTGGCCTGGGCCGGGTTTCCCGACATCGACCTGACCTTTATCGGCCTGATCTCCTATATCGGCGTCATCGCCGCCATGGTGCAGATCCTGGAGATGGTTCTCGATAAACATTTCCCGCCGCTTTACAACGCGTTGGGCGTCTTCCTGCCGCTCATTACCGTCAATTGCGCAATCCTCGGCGGCTCGCTGTTCATGGTGGAACGCGACTACGATTTTGCCGAATCCGTCACCTACGGCGTCTCCTCCGGCTTCGGCTGGGCGCTGGCCATCACTGCCATGGCAGGCGTGCGCGAAAAGCTGAAATATTCCGACATTCCAGACGGATTGCAGGGTCTGGGCATCACCTTCATCACTGCCGGCCTCATGGCCTTGACCTTCATGTCGTTCAGCGGCGTGAAACTTTGAAGAGGTTCTGACCATGGCCACGTTCGGATTGGGAATCGTCCTTTTCACGGCGATCGTTCTCGCGCTTGTGACGATCATCATGGCCGCGCGCTCGCAGCTGGTCTCGACCGGCAATGTCAATGTGACCATCAACGGCGAGAAGACGATATCAGTGCCGGCCGGCGGCAAACTGCTGCAGACACTGGCCGAGCAGAAGCTGTTCGTGCCGTCCGCCTGCGGCGGCGGCGGAACCTGCGCGCAATGCCGGGTCAAGATCCATTCCGGCGGCGGCTCGATCCTTCCGACGGAGGAAGGCCATATCACAAAACGCGAAGCGGCCTCCGGCGACCGGCTGTCCTGTCAGGTGGCGGTCAAACAGGACATGGACATCGAAGTTCCCGAAGAGGTCTTCGGCGTCAAGAAATGGGAGTGCATCGTCGAATCGAACGAAAACGTCGCGACCTTCATCAAGGCGCTGGTGCTTCGCCTGCCCGAAGGAGAGGACGTGAATTTCCGCGCCGGCGGCTATATCCAGATTGAAGCACCGGCCCACAGCGTCGAATACAAGGATTTCGACGTTGAAGACGAATACCGGGAGGACTGGGACCGCTTCAATCTCTGGCAATACACGTCCGTTGTCGGCGAGTCGATCGAGCGTGCCTATTCGATGGCCAACTATCCGGAAGAAAAGGGCATGATCATGCTCAACGTCCGGGTCGCCTCACCGCCGCCGGGCAGCGAAGGCATTCCGCCCGGCAAGATGTCGTCCTACATCTTCAACCTGAAACCGGGCGACAAGGTCATCATTTCAGGTCCTTTCGGCGAGTTCTTTGCCCGCGACACAAAAAAAGAGATGATCTTTGTCGGCGGCGGTGCCGGCATGGCGCCAATGCGCAGCCACATCTTCGATCAGCTCAAGCGAATCAAGACCGACCGCAAGATCACGTTCTGGTACGGCGCCCGCTCGAAGCGTGAAATGTTCTTCGTGGAAGACTTCGATGGTCTTCAGCGCGACAACCCGAATTTCACCTGGCATGTGGCACTGTCGGATGCCCAGCCCGATGATGAATGGGACGGCCATACCGGATTCATCCATAACGTTCTTTACGACAATTACCTCAAGGACCACCCGGCTCCGGAGGATTGCGAATATTACATGTGCGGCCCGCCGATCATGAACCAATCGGTCATCAATATGCTTCTCGATCTGGGCGTCGATCGGGACGACATCATGCTGGACGATTTCGGCGGATGAGACACGCAGGCTGACTGCGGATCCGGCGAGGCGGCGAATGGAGGAACACACTCCAACCGCCTTTACCCCGGTGAAGGGGTCGACATGCTTTTCCTGGTGATCGCAACAGGTCCACGGCGTTGTCGAACTCCGCCTCGGGAAAACAAGCCGAGGCGTCGCGCACGACCTCGTTCGCTTGGCGCAGAACTCGGAACTCCCGCTCCGGTTCCTCCAGCCGAGCAAGCTGATTACTCGGCGGACCAGCCTGCAATTCTCGCGACGGACCTGTTTACGGCGTGCTTTGCCGCGTATCCAACTTTACCGCAATCGAGCAAGTCGCCGACCGTTGCGACGCAGGAGCTGCCTGGTGATCCGGAACCGTCCGCACCGTGCATGCGGACTGCGGGTACATCAATGCGATATCATGCTCCGACTGCTCAAGGTTTGGAGGCTCCGGTAAACCCGGGGGGGGGGGGGGTTTACTGCGCAGTGCTGGTCTTGAGCCGCTGAAGGACAACATGGTGGTTATGCTATGGCCGATTCAGACGACGACATGATTTCGAAAGTCGTTGAGCTGCAGGCGCCTCCCGCTCAGGTTTGGAAAGCCCTTACCGATCACAAGGCGTTCGGAGATTGGTTTCGTGTCGATCTCGACCAGAAGTTTCAGGTCGGTGGGAAATCAACGGGCCGCATGACGTATCCAGGCCATGAAGGGGCCCCGTGGGTCGTATACATCGAACGCATGGAACCGGAGCGCCTGTTCAGCTTTTGCTGGTACGATTGCGATGACGGTTCGAAGCAAAATGAAGATCAGCCGGCCCTGCGGGTCGAATTTCAGCTGGAAGAAATCCCGAAAGGAACGCGCCTGACCATTACTGAGTCGGGGTTCTCGGCACTGCCCCATTCCCGCAGAATTGAGGTCATGCGAGGCAACCGAGAAGGCTGGAACATTCAGGCGGACAACCTTGCCCGATACCTATCGGCATGAGGATCAAGAACCGGCTTCAGACATCGTCGCGGTCTTTGCCGCACTTGGTGACAAAAAGCGCCTCGTGATCGTCTGCAAGCTCCAGGACGGGTCCGACCGCTCGATATCAAAACTTGCCGAAGCCCTTTCGTCCCGGAGAACGTGTAAACACTGTCTCCGGAATGAAATGTAAATCATGTGTCCGGAATGGACCATTTGACCGACCTGAGACATAGGTGACGTTTTGTACCGGACACATGGGTAACACCTCCGGCATGCGATTGCATGTCGGAGGTGTTGATGCCGTGGAAAGAAAGTTCGGTAATGGAAGAACGTCTTCGTTTCATTGCCCGCCTCCTGGAAGGCGAGCGTATGTCCGACGTCTGTCGGGCATTCGACAGCAATCGCCAGGACGGCGTCATCCAGGTCTTCGTTCGCCTGTTCAAGGACTATGGCCTGC
>JBCDEN010000715.1:0-2461 GCA_039179715.1 Pseudomonadota bacterium | reverse complement strand
GGGCCTCCGGATTCTTGATCACCCAATTCCACGGGCGGATCTCGACACTTTCGAACAGGCCGGCGACGGCATAGGGATCTTCCTGCGAAATGGCGAGGGCCTCATCGCGGTTCGTTGCTTCAATCACGACAAGGGAGCCGCTCATGTTGCCGTCGTCATCCAGGAACGGGCCGGCAGCCTTGAGCCCGTCGCCGAGGCCCTTGAGAAAGGCGATGTGATTGTCGCGATTGTCGAGACGTGTTTGCAACGCACCGGGCTTGTCGGTGCAGATCAGGGCATAGAGCATGTCTGAGGTTCCTGGTTGAGATGGCTGTTGCGAACCTAGGGTACGGACACATAAGCGAAGTCAATTTGGTTTGGATCGTTTTGACCAACTGCGAGGAGCGAAAACGCAGGAAATGTAGTTCATTTTCAAGCCTTTCGCGACGCGGCAGATGGCCGAAACGGCCAAATCGGCTTCATTTATGCGTCCGTACCCTAGGGCCGAGTTGTCGTAAACTCAATGCCGGATTGCGTGTGTCAAAGGCTTTCCGTTTCCGCCTTGAGCGGGCGCGCCATCAGGGTATTGAGCGCATCGTCAATCGACAGGTCCTCATCGATCATCCGCGCAACCGTTGCGCAAATCGGGACGTCGATCTCGTGTTTCTGCGCCAGTTTCACGGCAACCCGTGCCGAGTGGGCGCCTTCGGCCAGCTTGCCGCCGGCGGAGATCAGCTCCGAGGCCATGAAGCCTTCTCCCAGCCTGAGCCCGAAGGAAAAGTTCCTGGACTGGGTCGAAGAGCAGGTCAGCACGAGATCGCCGAGGCCGGACAGGCCGGTCAGGGTTTCGCTCTGCGCGCCCATTGCGGTGCCCAGCCGTGTCAATTCGGCAAAGCCGCGCGCGGTCAGCGCCGCCTGTGCGCTTGCTCCCAGTTTTCGGCCGACGACGGCACCGCAGGCGATTGCAAGAACATTCTTCAGCGACCCGCCGATCTGGGCGCCCAGAACATCGATCGAGGCATAGGGGCGGAAGCAGGCGGACTGCAGCGCTTCGCACAGGCTCAGGGCGGTCTTGGTCGAGTTCGCGGCTACTGTCACGGCCGTCGGCAAACCACGGGCGACGTCGTCGGCGAAACTCGGACCGGACAAGACGCCAGGCTCCACGCCCGGCAGTTCCTCGTTCATGACGCGGGACAGAAGCTTGCCCGAGGTCTGCTCGATGCCTTTTGCGCACAGAACCACCGGACCGGTTACGGCACCGGTTTGTTTCAGTGCCGCGAGCACTGCACGTGTGGTCTGTGCCGGGGTCACGAGCAAAATCGCGTCCGCACCCGCCACGTCTTCCAGGGACCCCGTGGCATTGAGGTCCTCGTCAAAGGTGATGCCGGGCAGGTAGCGCGTGTTTTGCCGCCGGGACCGGATGGTCGACACCGTCTGGGGATCTCTTGCCCATAGCCTGACATCGCGCCCCGCGCGTGCCGCGGTCAGGGCCAGGGCCGTTCCCCAGGCGCCACCGCCGATGACGCCGACTGTCTTAATGGCACCCATTGCTGTGCCTTTCCATGCGCGACCGTAGTGTCTCAAGCTGTGCTCCAAAGCCCTCGAAGAAACGGGCCTCGCGGGTCACATCGCTTGCGAACACATCAATCCAGAACAGGCGGAAGCGGATCGGAGGTCCGCCCCCGCTCGGAGAGGTTTCGAAGTGTTCCCATTCGTCGGCAGCCTTTTCCCGGACCGTCCCGTGAAAGAACCGCCGCCGATGCAATCCATCGAGGCAATCTGGAACATTCTTGAGGATGCGATCCTGGTCGGCGAACGATTCGAGCGCGATATCCAACGAAAGTCCGGTCTCCTCGCAAAACTCCCGCCTGGCCGCCTGCAGATAGCTTTCGCCCGGATCAAGCGTGCCACCTGGAACCTGCAGCCCGATGTGGGGAAAATCAGGCTCTGAAAAGACCAGCAGGTCCGTGCCGCACGTCAGATAAACGTAAGCCTTGTGGTAGACGTCCATGCCGCCGGGTTCCTTTTGCGATGGGAAGCGCTTTTCAGGGCATTTCCGAAACCGGTCAAAGTTCGGATGTCCGACCGATTCTGACCGGACCTCCGTTGATCTAACAGGCTCACTGCATGTGCAAAAGGGCAAGTTTGTGGTTGCGGCAAGAATTCACGCTGACGCGGAACCGGTCAGACCTTCGCGCCCTTTTTGCCCGCACCCAGCATGCCGGCGCGTTCCGTGTCCAGTGGCCAGCGCGGACGCGGCGACAGGTGCATGTCGTCCACGGGACCGGCGCGCATGCGCTCAATACCGGCCCAGGCAATCATGGCCGCGTTGTCGGTGCAAAGCCGCATCGGTGGGGCGACAAACCCGGCCCCTGCTTCCTCGGTCGCGGCGGTCAGGGCCTTGCGGATCTCCTGGTTGGCGGCGACGCCACCAGCCACGACAATCACCGGTGCGATGCCGGGAAAACGGGTGCGGAAGATG
>JBCDEN010000223.1:0-6463 GCA_039179715.1 Pseudomonadota bacterium | reverse complement strand
GCACTGCCAGCAAGAATGGTTCCCCGTTCGCTTTCCAGAGCCCAGTCTCCGTGATGGCGCTGAAGCTTCAGGGCATCGCCGCGGAAATATTCGCCGCCTTCCTGAATGAAACCGCGCCAGAATGCTTCGACGACAGCCCCGGGATTGGACACCGAGCAGCTTTCGAGCCAGTGAACGGCCTTGAAGTTTGCCGCTTTCAGGCCCGGCTCGAGCACGCGCGTTTCTTCTGACTGAAGTTCGTCATACGTGACACCGAACACCCTGGCATAGTGACGCTCGACCTCGCCGTGCCGGTAGGAGGCATCGCTGCGGTAAAGGTGGAGCCACCCGCCCTTGCGGTAGAAGCGGTCGGCAATGGTTGACTTGGCAAGGTCGAGATGATCTTCCGCGGCCAGCGCCCTGAGCGGAGCGATCGCTCTGGAATAGGCTTCAACGCCGCGGGGGCTGCCGGCCGCGTGGTAATCCCGGAGCCAGGGCAGAAGCTCGAATGTCTTTTTGAGGTTAAGCGAGACGGCGCTGGACATGCCCAACGCGATTTTGACAAGCTGGACAGGGTTGGTCGGTATCGCATGCGGCGCAAAGCCGTTGCATTGAACGATCCCCGCATTGCCGAAGGACGCCTCCTCGCCCGGATGCGCCCGGTCGACCAGGGCAACATCCAGTCCCAGCCGGCGCAAGTGGATGGCGGTGCAGACACCGACGATACCGGCACCCAGCACCACAACATCGTGGAACCGTGGCTGAGCTGCGCTGTTTGTCATACACCTACCTGAAGCATCTCAGGCGCGCCGATCTGACTGGAATCGCCGCCCCCGTTCGGTTAAGTAGCGCAAGGTGCTTGCCTCACCTCGCGGTTTCAGGAGACGACTTTAGATGATTCGAATGCTCGCGGCAGGATTGGCCTATATCGGCCGTCATGGAACGACCGCGCTCGCGGTGAGCATATTCATCGGTCTGGCCCTGCCGGCTTTGTCTGCCTATCTGCGGCCCTATCTCGAGTTTGCCGTCTTCGGTCTGCTCACGCTGGCCTTCCTGCGGGTTGACCACAATGCCATCAAGACGCGCCTGAAGCGGCCAGCCCTCCTGATCGCCGCACTGGTCTGGATGATGCTGGGAGCTCCGCTCCTGACCTATCTCCTGCTGACACATACCGGACTTTCGCAGCTGGGTCCCGACGTCGCGCTTGCGCTTTTCATCTCGACCGCAGCCCCACCGGTTCTGGCGGCACCGGCCTTCATCTATCTCCTCGGGCTTGACGGAACACTCAGCCTTGCCCTCTCGGTCGCCGCCATGATCGTCACGCCCCTGACCGTCCCCTTCATCGGCGGCCTCATGCTTGGCGACGCCCTGCCCCTGAGCGTTGGCGGCCTTGCGATAAAGCTGTCGATCCTGCTTGCCGGCGCATATGTGATCGCCATGGTCCTGAAACGGCTCTTCGGCAGGGAACGCCTCGCCCGGAGCGGCGATCACATCAGCGGACTGAACGTCATCGTGCTGCTGATCTTCGCGATCGCGGCCATGGATGGCGTTGCCGCAACTTTCCTGTCGCAGCCACTCTTCATGCTTGCGATCACCGCGCTCACGTTCGGTCTCGCGCTGACCCAGATCTTCCTGTCGCTTGTCCTGTTCGCCCCGGCGACACGTGAAGATGCCTACGCCATCGCGCATACCTGCGGAACCCGGAACATGGGCCTGATGGTCGCCGCCTTTGGCGGAACCCTGCCGGAATTCACCTGGCTCTGGTTCGCGGTCGGCCAGTTCCCGATCTATTTGCTGCCGATGTTCCTCAAGCCGTTTGTCAGGGTTTTCTGCAGGATAAACGTGGATTCTGTGACGCAGCGGACCTGAACGGCCGGGAGGACCCGCTTATGGTGGTCCGGAAGACGTGCACTACGAAGGACAAATGGATGCCAAACGGATTTCGCCTTGCGGAGCTTCTTCATCGCGCGGCCGTCTGCCTGCTGCCGATCCTCGCACTCATCGCGGCTGCGATACCCTCGGCCCGCGCCGGCGATGCGGCAGACTTGGAAATTTACGGATTTTCCAGCCACGGGGACTTTTTCGCCTTCGAACAATTCGGATGGCAGGATGGCTCCGGTTTTCCCTATTCGGAGATCTTCGTTCTCGATGTGCGGACGGACAGCTGGGTAAAACCCTCTCCGTTCCGCCGCGTCGACGAAATTGACGAGGAAAACGGCTACGATCCGGCAGATGCCCTGGCTGAAACCCGGACACGGAACCAGCAGGCCGCCCATGCACTTCTCGACAAGACATCCATCTTCGGTATGGGAAAGACGGTTGCCTTCAACCCGGCGACGGAACTCGGTTCCAACCCGTATCACATCAAGGTTGCACCGCGTCTGCCGCTGCTGGCGGGCGAAACGTCGCTCGACCTCACCTTGAGCGAATACCCGCTCCAGAACGCCGAGTGCGCCGGCTACGGCGTTGAAACGAAGGGGTTTCGCCTGACAATGGTCAGCAGCGGCATCTCCCGGACACTGAACAGCGACACGAGCGTTCCTAAGAGCCGCCGCTGCCCGTTCTCCTACAGGATCGAGCGGGTCTTCACCTTCTACCCGGAAAAGGGACCGGCGGTGTTTGCGATTTTTGTTCAGATGGAAAGTCTCGGCTTTGAAGGCCCGGACCGCAGATACCTCGCGATCACGGGGCGGCTTTGACCACCGTGTCATGTCGGTACATGTCAGAGCCTCAATTACCACCCGGTGCACAAAAAGAATTTGAAACAGACAACCTGGCGTGATAGCCGCCCACTCAGATCAGTCGGCCCGGCCCCTTGCGATCCGGACCCTCGGACACTGCGGGAGCCTTGCAATGCCACGTGACGTCATAATCGCACCATCGATCCTTGCCTCCGACTTTTCAAAACTCGGACAGGAAGTCCGCGATGTTGTCACGGCCGGCGCGGACTGGATCCATCTGGATGTTATGGACGGACATTTCGTGCCCAACATCACCTTCGGCCCCGATGTCATTGCAAAACTTCGACCGCATTCGGACAAGATCTTCGACACGCATCTGATGATCGAACCGGTCGATCCTTACCTTGAAGCCTTCGCCAGGGCCGGGTCGGACATCATCACCGTGCATGCCGAGGCGACCAAGCACCTGGACCGCACGTTGCAGGCGATCCGGGACCTCGGCAAGAAGGCGGGTGTCTCGCTCAATCCCTCGACGCCGGAAAGTGTTCTGGAATACGTTCTGGACCGTCTCGACCTGATCCTGGTCATGACCGTCAACCCGGGCTTCGGCGGACAGAGATTTATTCACTCGCAGGTGGAAAAGACACGCCGCATAAGATCCATGATCGGGGATCGCCCGATCGATCTGGAAATTGATGGCGGCGTGACCCCGGAAACAGCGCCCCTTGTGGCGGGTGCGGGTGCGAATGTGCTTGTTGCCGGTTCCGCCGTATTCAAGGGCGGTACGATCGACAGCTACACGCAAAATATTACCGCAATCCGCGCCGTTGCTTCAGCCTGAGGCTGTGCAACTGCGACACCACAACGTTTAGACCTTTTTTCACCTTGAATGAGCGCTTCTGTGCACACAAGGCGATCCTTAATAGTTTGGAAACACCGCTGCGACAGCTTTGGTTCCCTAAAGGAACTATAAGTCAAGCAGAGTGTACCGCAAAGTGTTACGTACGAGAAGTTTAACCAGCCTTCTGGTTGACCGTGGTCTTTATGCGGTTGCTGAGGCAATGCGCAACAGGGCAGACCGCAGGAAAGGGTTCGCGCATATCTGCGTTCCCATGAACGATGTGATCGGCATGCGCCTCTTCAGCACCGGCAGTTTTGAACAGACCCAGCTTGACGGTGTGCAGGACTATCTCGACGAGACACCCATTGAAGAAGACGCGGTCTTTCTCGACGTTGGCGGCAACATAGGCGTTTATTCGATCCTGCTGCGCGACTATTTCGGACAGATTTTCGCTTTCGAGCCCAATCCCGTGACCTATGAAGTGCTCAAGGCCAACCTCGTCTTGGCCGGTGCCGGCAACACCACGGCAGTCAACAAGGCCTTGTCGGACACCCAGGGTGTGGTTCCGATCTTCGTGCCCCGGAACGGAAATCTGGGCTGGGCAACGCTCAACGAGACGCATCACGAAATACCGGTGACGCGGACCGATATCGCGTGCACCACGCTCGATGAATTTGTTGCCGCAAACCGGATCGATGCAGCCAAGATAAGGCTTATCAAGATCGACGTGGAAGGACACGAGACCAACGTCATCCGGGGCGGTGAGAAAACGCTGTCCGAAAACAGGCCCGCGTTATTGTGCGAGGTTCTGAGCGACGGCAACGGTACCGGTTTGCTGTCTCACCTTGAAAGGCTCGGTTACACACGCTTCGAGATATTCAAGCGGGATATCAGCAACATTTTCTCCACGAAGGTGCGCCGCATCCCGATCGATTTGTCCAGCGCGGGAAAGGCGGCGCTCGTCCTGGCGACCTGAACAAACACGCTTTTTCGACGATATGTCGCGTTGCTGAACCGGCGAACCAGCCAGCAGTTCCGATCCAACATGTCTTAACAAACCAAATCCCGTCTTCCCGTTACGACCATCCCTCGGCTAAGCTCACGGCACATGCCGGAGTCTGTGGGGGAATATTTTGGCGCACATGCATCGCAGCATCGGGCTTCTGGGTCTGACCTTCGTCGCAATCAGCGGCATACTGGGGTCCGGCTGGCTGTTCGCACCGCTGCTTGCCGCTCAAGCAGCGGGCCCGTCCGCGATCCTCGCCTGGCTGATCGGCGGCGTCGCCATGCTGCTGCTGGCAGCGACATTCGCCGAGATTTCGGCGATTTTGCCCGTTCCGGGCGGCATCGGCCGCGTTCCGCATTTTTCGCACGGCTCCGTGGTTTCCATGGCGATGGGCTGGACCGCCTGGGTCGGATACAACACCGCTGCAACGATCGAAGTCGAGGCGGTGCTGCGTTATTCGGCAAGCAACGCACCCTGGCTCTATGCTCCGGATGGACAACTGACACCGGCAGGACTTGGCGTAGCCTGTGTGCTGCTCATGGTTTTCACGGTGCTGAATGCATTCGGCGTCAAGTTCTTTGCGCGTATCAACACGGCCCTCACCTGGATCAAGATCATCGTTCCATCGCTCCTGGCGGCCGTCATTATCGCTACGGAATTCAGGTTCGAGAATTTCAGCAATTACGGTGGCTTCGCCCCGGAGGGCCTGAAAGGTGTTCTTTCGGCGATTTCAAGCGGCGGCGTCATCTTCGCGCTCCTGGGTTTCCGCCATGTCATCGAGATGGCCGGAGAGGCACGCAACCCGAAAGTCAATGTCCCGCTCGCGCTCGTGCTGAGCCTTGTGATCTGCCTGTTCATCCTGGGAGCGCTGCAGATTGCCTTCCTGGGGGCGCTGAGCGGCAAGGACCTCGAAAACGGCTGGAGTGCGCTTCACTTCTCCGGCGAACTCGGGCCGATGGCGGCACTGGCGACGGCCGTCGGCGCGCTCTGGATCGTCAGTCTCCTGGACACCAGCGCCCGCATATCAAGTTTTGCCTCAGGCCTTGTCTCGGTCGGTTCCAACGCGCGTCTGGGTCTGGCAATGGCCCAGAATGGCCTGTTTCCCAAGTTCATGGAAAGCCTGTCGGAGCGCGGCGTGCCCCTGTTCGCCCTTCTTGTGAATTTCGTCGTATCGGCGGTTTTCTTCTTTCTGCTCCCTTTCAGGGAGGTGATCGCGCTCAATACGTCCTCAATCGTTTTGTCCTTTGTCGTCGGACCGATCGCCGTCATGGCATTCCGCCGTCTTCTGCCCGATATACCGCGCGCCTTCCAATTGCCCGCGGCTCCCTTTACCGGTTGCCTTGCCTTTATCATCGCCAGCCTGATCATCTACTGGAGCGGCTGGGACACGCTCAGCCATCTGGGTATCTGTCTGGCACTCGGGTTTGTGCTTCTGCTCGTGCGCAACGCACAGGGTGGATTTGACAGTCTCGACTGGCGTGAGGCGTCCTGGCTGGTGCCCTACCTGGCCGGCCTGCTCCTGCTTTCCTATCTCGGCTCGTTTGGCAACGGGGCGGAGGTGATCCCGCTGGGTCCGGACATGCTCGCAGTTGGGCTGCTGGCCACTATCGTCTACCTTTTTGCCGTCCGCCTCAGCCTCGACAAGACGAAATTCAAGCGCTACCTGGCTGAGGAGTTCCTTGACGAAATCGAAGAATATGACCTACCGGAAGATGCTCCGGCGGAAAAACCGGACTTCAGGTTCTAGAATGTGAACATGTCGCTTGCACAGAACAGAAAGTGGTGGTTGCTCGCGGCGATGAGCGGCGTGCTCGGCCTGATTGTGCTCGATGAAACCATTGTCACCGTTTCCCTGCCGTCCATGGCCAGGGAGCTTGGCTTGTCGGTCTCGGCAACCCATTGGGTGGTCAATGCCTATCTCCTGAGTTTCACCTGCGCCGTGGCCCTGGCAGGACG
>JBCDEN010000535.1:0-3532 GCA_039179715.1 Pseudomonadota bacterium | reverse complement strand
TCCCGCGTCGCTCGCACGCAGGATCGCCTGGTTGATTGCGGAACAGGCAATCCCCGATATCGTCATCGTATCGGAGGAGACAGGCGCAGATCTCGATACGGCGGCCGAAGCCTATTATCAGGTGGCGCACCACTTCAAGATCGGCAACATGCACGAACTGGCGAGCGGTCTGGAGGTCCGTGACTATTACGACGGCCTTGCGCTCGACCGAGCGCGTGCAACCCTGTTCTCCGCACACCGGGATCTTGCAAGCGCCGCAATCAGGGCCGGCAGTTTCGCAAACTGGCTGACGGAACATGCCAGTGCGGCGGAAAACCGGCATGCTGCGGTCAGCGAAATCCTGGACGGTGGCCTGACCGTGTCCAAGTTCACGGTCGCAGCCGGTCTGCTCGCCGAAATCTGCGGTTCTGCATAACGGGTGGTCAGGCGGCAGTGTAAACTTCAGGCCGGCAGACGCTCTGCCGGTCTTTTCAGTCGAAAAGGGTGCGACGTGACGGATGCGACCACTGACTTTCCGGATGGCACGGACCGGCGCGCCATCTGGTCCTGGGCATTGTTCGACTGGGCGGCGCAGCCGTTCTTCACCCTGATCACGACATTCGTGTTTTCCCCGTATTTTGCGTCCGTATTGGCGAGCACACCCGAGCAGGGCCAATCACTCTGGGGCTTTGCGACGGCAACTGCCGGCCTTGGCATTGCCCTAATGGCCCCGATCCTGGGATCGGTGGCCGATGCCACCGGACAGCGCAAGCTGTGGATCTTCCTGTTTTCGATTCCCTTCGTCATTTGCTGCTGGATGTTCTGGTATGCAGCACCCGGCGGATGGAGCAGCATTGCAATTGCCCTCGTCGCTTTCGCGGTCGGCACGCTCTGCATTGAGGTCGCAACCGTTTTCAACAACGCGATGATGCCGTCGCTTGTCCCCCACGAAAAGGTGGGCAGGCTGTCGAGCTTCGGTTGGGCCATGGGCTATGTCAGCGCGCTGATCACGCTTGCAATCGCGCTGCTGCTGTTTTCCGCCAACGCGGAGACCGGCAAGACGCTGGCAGGCATCAGCCCCGTCCTTGGCCTCGATCCGGCTACGCAGGAAGGCGACCGGGTGACCGGCCCCTTCTCCGCGCTCTGGTATCTTGTTTTCGTGGTTCCGATGTTTCTGTTCGTGCCGGACACGCCCGCGAAAAAGAGAATCGGAACAGCGGTCCGCGAAGGCCTGTCGGAGCTGGCGGCCAGTCTTTCCCAGGCAAGAACGAACCGGAACATCTTTCAGTTCCTGATCGCCAACATGATCTTCAAGGACGGACTGGTCGCGCTCTTTGCCTTTGGCGGCATCTACTCCGCCGGTCAGCTCGGCTGGGGGTCGATCGAAATCGGCATCTTCGGCATCATCGTCATCATCACCGGCATCGGCGGTCTGCTGCTGGCCGGTCATCTTGACGACAAGTTCGGCGCGAAACCCGTGATCCTCGTTTCTCTTGTCATGCTCATGATCTGCGGGCTGGGCATGATTTCCATCGACAAGACGACGGTGTTGTTTTTCATCAAGACTCAGGCGGCCCCGGCGGGTGCCCAGTTCGCCTCGCTGCCGGAACAGATGTTCATCGGTCTCGGCGCTGTCATCGGCGCGGCATCCGGACCGCTTCAGGCCTCCTCGCGCAGCCTTCTGGTGCGTCTGGCGCCTAGAGAACACATGACGCAGTATTTCGGCCTTCTGGCCCTGTCCGGGAAGGTAACCAGTTTCATGGCGCCGCTTGCCGTCGGCATCGTGACGGCGCTGACAGGCAGTCAGGCCGGCGGCATGTCGGTGGTTCTGGTGTTTTTCGCGGTCGGCTTTGCCCTGATGCTCTGGGTCACCGAACGGCGCGCCGGATAGGTTTCCGGCGCCCCGCAGCTCTGCTGCAATACGCCACCGCTCAGTGACGGAAGTGGCGCATCCCTGTCAGCACCATCGCAAGACCGGCCTCGTCGGCGGCGGCAATGACGTCGTCGTCACGCATGGACCCGCCCGGCTGGATCACCGCAGTCGCACCTGCTTCGGCTGCCGAAAGCAGGCCGTCCGCGAAAGGGAAGAAGGCGTCGGAGGCAACCACGCAGCCCTTGGTGAGAGGTTCCGCCAGACCGGCAGCTTCGGTCGCATCAAGCGCCTTGCGTGCGGCAATCCGAGCCGAATCCACCCGGCTCATCTGCCCGGCACCGACGCCAACCGTCGCACCGTCCCGCGCATAGACGATCGCGTTGGACTTGACATGCTTGGCAACCCGGAAGGCGAATTTCAGATCGGCCAGCTCCTGGTCGCTTGGCGCACGTTTGGTCACGACCTTCAGGTCCAGATCGTCGACGACACCGTTGTCGCGCGACTGCACCAGGAGGCCGCCTGCAACCGATTTCACGAACAGGCCTTGCGCGCGCGCATCGGCCAGTCCGCCCGTTACCAGAAGGCGCAGGTTCTTCTTCGCTGCAATGATCTCCCGTGCGGCCTCGTCGGCCTCCGGTGCGATGATCACCTCTGTAAAGACCTTGACGATCTCCTCAGCAGCTTCCGCATCCAGGGTCTTGTTCAGGGCGACAATGCCGCCAAACGCGGACACAGGATCACAGCGCAGCGCGTTTTCATAGGCTTCCCTGAGGCTCGCGCCTTCGGCGACACCACACGGATTGGCATGCTTGATGATGGCAACCGCACTCGTGCGCGCCGGATCGAACTCGCTGACAAGCTCAAAGGCGGCGTCCGTATCGTTGATATTGTTGTAGGACAGCGTCTTGCCCTGGAGCTGCCGGGCGGTCGCGACACCCGGCCGGTTTTCACCCGTCTTGTAGAAGCCGGCCGACTGATGCGGGTTCTCGCCGTAACGCATGACCTCGGCAAGCTCCCCACCCACCGCGCGATGCGCCGGCGTTGCCTCGTCGAGCTGGTCCGCCATCCAGTTGGATACCGCCGCATCATAGGCCGCTGTCCGCGCGAAGGCCTTGAGCGCAAGCCGCTTGCGCAGCGAAATCGGCGATTGCCCCTGATTGGCATCGAGCTCCGCAATCACCGCCTCGTAGTCGGACGGGTCGGTGACGACCGTGACATAGGCATGGTTCTTTGCCGCCGCGCGGGTCATCGCCGGGCCGCCGATATCAATGTTCTCGATCCCCGTGGCGTAATCCGCGCCCTCGGCAACAACGTCTTCAAAGGGGTAAAGATTTCCGCAGAACAGATCGATCCCGACGATGCCGTGATCGTTCATTTCACTCTTATGGTCCTGATCGTCCCGGATCGACAGAAGCCCGCCATGGACATTCGGATGCAGCGTCTTCACCCGGCCGTCCATGATTTCGGGAAAGCCGGTCACCTCGGAAATGTCCATGACCTGAAGTCCGGCATCCGCCAGCGCCTTGTAGGACCCGCCCGTGGACACCAACTCCACGCCGCGTTCACTGAGTGCCCGCGCGAAATCGACAAGTCCGGTCTTGTCGAAAACGGACAACAGGGCGCGCTTGACGGGAACCAGTTCGGGAACAGGGACGGCTTTGGACACAATGGCCATGAATT
>JBCDEN010000002.1:0-26020 GCA_039179715.1 Pseudomonadota bacterium | reverse complement strand
TGAGCACATAGCCGTTCAGGACCTGACCGCACTCGGGCGGTTCATGTTGTTGCCGGAAGACGACCTGTCGCTCGCCGCCGTCCTCAAGAGCCCGATTTTCGGGCTCTCGGATGACGATCTTGTCGAGATTGCGCGCGAGTCGGACGCAAAGCTGCGTCCGGGCACGCTTTGGCAAATGCTGCTGAAGCGCTCGGAAACCGATGGCAAGTGGCAGGCGGTCCGTGCCCGGCTGGAAGACTGGCGCGCGCGGGCCGACTTCGTGCCGCCATATGAATTCTTTGCCCGGTTGCTGGGCCCGGATGGCGGACGAAGGGCCTTCCGGGCGCGCCTCGGCGTCGAGGTGGATGACGTTCTGGACGAGTTCCTGTCGCTGACCACCGCTTACGAGCAGACGGGAACACCCGGGCTGGAAGGCTTTCTGGCCTGGCTGGCCGCCGCGCCGACGGAAATCAAGCGGGAACTCACCAACACGAAGGGGATGGTCCGGATCATGACCGTGCACGGGTCCAAGGGGCTTGAGGCACGGATCGTGGTGCTTGTCGATCCCGGAGCTGCGCCCGTCAGCGCCATTCACGATCCGGCCTTCCTGCGGCACGGGCGATTGAACAATGACCTGCTTCCGCCCGCACTTGTGTGGTTGCCTGCGAAGACCGACCGGACGCCATGGCACGAGGAAGCCGTTGAAGAACTGCGGGCCGCTCAGGCGGAAGAATACAGACGGCTGCTCTATGTGGCGCTCACGCGCGCAGAAGACCGCCTGATCGTATGTGGCTGGGAACCAAAGCGCGGACAGCATGAGGAATGCTGGTATGCACTTGTGGAGCGGGCGTTGAAGCCCGGGGCGAAGGAACTGACGGACAAGAACGGCGAGGTGACCGGCTGGCGCTGGCAGATGACGGCCGAGGCGACACAAACGCCGTCCCGGACGCACGAGTCGCCGCAGCCGTCCGGGGACGACAAGACGGCGGACTTGCCGGACTGGTTGCTGACGCCGGTTTCCCCCCTTCCGAAGAAAAAACGTCTGCAGCCTTCAAAGGCGTTCGAGGAGTTGGAAATCAAGGACGGGATCGAACCGGTTCCCGCACCGGCCAGGCTGCTGGGCAATACCCGGCCCGCGTCCTGGCCGCTGGAGCGAGGCCGCCTGGTGCACCGGCTGCTGGAACTCTTGCCCGCGCTGCCCGAAGCAGAGCGTCTCGCGTCGGCGGAAAGGTTCCTGCAACAGGAACTGAAGCCGGAATTTGTCTCGTATGCCGGCAGGCTTCTGGACGAGGTTGGAGCGATCCTGCACTCGGATGATTTCGCGCCGCTGTTCAGGGGAACGGCACAGGCGGAAGTTCCGATCGTCGGCTCGATTCGATCCGTCGACGGGACGGAGGTGGACGTTGCCGGGCAAATCGACCGGTTGCTCGTTGAGGATAACCGGGTTGTGATTGTGGATTACAAGACCAACTTCAATCCGCCAGAAACCGTTGACGCCATTCCGCTCGAATATCGCGCGCAGCTGAGTGTTTACAGGGAGTTGCTGCGCCAGATCTATCCGGACCGGGACGTTTCGGCCTGCCTGTTGTGGACGTCCGCACCATCTTTGATGGTGATTCCGTCCGAGATTCTCGACAGGACGTTCGACTCGCTCAGGCCGGATGGCACTTCGGCTTGACGACCGGCCTGACGGTACCTACGTTCTGGCCAACAGACACGCTTGCATCGGGCAGGCGTGAGACATCGAACCACGAGATCTAGAAATGGCAACCACCCAAGTTACCGATGCTTCCTTTGAAGCCGAAGTTCTGAAATCCGATGGCCCCGTCGTCGTCGACTTCTGGGCCGAATGGTGCGGTCCGTGCAAAATGATTGCGCCCGCGCTCGAGGAGATCTCCGACGAGATGGACGGTGCGGTGAAGATCACCAAGCTCAACATCGACGAGAACCAGGACATGGCCATGAAATACGGCGTCCGGTCCATCCCGATGCTGATCCTGTTCAAGGATGGCGAGCCGATGGCGACCCAGGTCGGTGCAGCGCCGAAGGGCAAGCTCGCCGACTGGATCAAGAGCGCCATCTGATCCCAGTTTCTGGCGGCTGCCCGGCTGCGGATCATAAGGACGCATCCGGCGGATAAGCGATGGCTTGTCCGCCGATTTGCTTTGAAATCTCCGCAACCGGTCTTATAAGCATCCGCAAACAGATTGAGCCGAACGGAACATCTATGAGTGACGAGAACAAAAATCCGGAAGAACAGCCGTCAGACCCGGCACAGGAGACTGACACCGCTGCAGCGCAGACGGACGCTTCCGAGGCTGCGGCCGATCCGGTCGAGGTGCTGAAAACCGAAAATGCGGAGCTCAAGGACAGGGCCCTGCGCGCCATGGCGGAAATGGAAAACCTGCGCCGCCGCACCGAAAAGGAAGTCAAGGACGCGCGGCAGTATGCGGTTTCCGGCTTTGCGCGGGACATGCTGACGGTGTCGGACAACTTGCGCCGCGCACTGGAAACACTGCCGGACGACGACCGCAAGAATGCCGATGCGGGCGTGACGGCGCTTGTCGACGGCGTCGAAATGATCGAACGTGACCTGCTCAACCAGCTCGAGAAGAACGGCGTGCGCAAGCTTGAGCCGGAAGGTCAGAAATTCGACCCGAACTTCCACCAGGCCATGTTCGAGGTTCCGAACACCGAAGTCCCGAACAACACTGTGGTTCAGGTCGTTCAGGCCGGTTATGTCATTGGCGAACGCGTGCTGCGCCCGGCTATGGTCGGCGTGTCAAAGGGTGGGCCAAAGGATGCACCCCAGCCGCAGGCCGGCGGCAGCGATGAAGCGGGTCAGACGGTCGACAAGAACGCTTGACGCGGCCCGTTTTCAACTTATTGCTTGAAAGCCGCTCCCGAAAGCTTCCGGAGCGGCTTTTTGTTGGAGGCTGGGATGCTGCTTCAGCTGCTCGATTATCTGGGCGTCGCCGTATTCGCGGTCACAGGCGGCATCGTTGCCTCCCGCAAGCGGCTCGACTTCATAGCGCTGCTTTTCTTCGCGACCGTAACCGGCATTGGCGGCGGCACCTTGCGCGATCTGCTGCTGGGGGTGCCGGTCTTCTGGGTCGAGAACGAGGCCTACCTGCTGGTATGTCTCTTCGTCAGTGTTTCCGTCTGGTTCTTTGCGCACAAGATCGAACGGTTGAACAAACCGCTCAGATGGGCCGATGCGGTCGGCATATCGGCCTATTCCGTGATGGGTGCGGCAAAGGCCATGTCCGTTGGCGACACGGTGCTGGTCGCGGTCCTGATGGGCGTCGCTACGGCAACTTTCGGTGGCATCATTCGTGACACGATCGCGGGCGAAGCGTCCTCCATTGTCAAGCCGGAGATTTATGTCAGCGCCGCCTTCGCCGGCGCCGGAAGCTTTGTGCTGCTCACCATGCTCGCGGTACCGCAACTCGCCGCGGCCGGGTTCGCGGCTCTTGTTGCGCTGTTGCTGCGCGGTGGTGCCATCCAGAAAGGCTGGACCCTGCCGGGCTACGGACGGGCAGGCCAATGAACCCGGTCCTTTAACCGGTGGTGATGGTCTTGGCGCGGAACCGGTCCAGGGTAAGGGTGTCGCAAAAACAAAGCCGGTCCCTGGGGAGAACCGGCTTTTTGTTTATCCTAGAAGACAAGCCCCGACGTGGCTGAGACGTAAAAAATCAGGCCAATCGATATTGCTGGTAGGCTTGCCGAATAGGCAAGTGTCGTCAGCATTGTTCTGCTCCTTTGCAAAACGCTATGGGGAAGCGCTGAACGCTCTGCCTTATCTGGCAAATCAGCTGTAAAACGCTTCGAAACTCTCCCCTCTGCTGATAAGTGATGTGGTGTCTCGCGGGTCAAGTTCCAGATCTCAGGACCTCAAAAAAACGTGTGCTGCAAGTGCGTAGTCCTCAAGACCGGTTTTGCTGCCCGGCAGAAAGAGTGTTCTCTGGCCGTAATACCGCCGTCCCGCCTTGCTGCCTTTTGCAAGTTCGAATAGGTCGGCGGCCCATTCGCAATCCGGGTTTGGCGGTGCCGACAGATCGGAGCAAAACAGGCGCGCCTCCTCCAAAAATGCGGACGGAACCGTTGCCTGCGTATCGAGGACATCGACATGGCATCCGACAGGCGGATCGAGATAGGTGAGTGCTTGGAAGCTTCCGCTGTCACTGTCCGGCCCGGCAACGCAGATCATGTCCGCGCCTTCCTGTGCGGCATGTATTTCCGCTGTTTCTCCCAGGCTGACCTTTGCAAGCGATGGCTGGTTCGCGGCTTTCCTGCGAGTCTCCACCGAGGTGCCCGCAAACAGGATGGAGGTGAGGTTCCGGGTCGTGGCAAAGGCCGACAGGACGCGCGGCAGCAGCGGGTTGTCGCCGATGACAAGCAACCGCGCCGTATCTTCGCGTGAAAGATAGGACGCTGCCAGCGCATGCAGGGCGGCGGTGCGCCATGTGCTCAGCCGCATGCCGTCGATCAGCGCGATCGGTTGTGCTCCGGTGCCTGAAAACAGGATGTAAAGGCTCGACGAACTCGTCGTCTGCTCCGGGAGGTCAAGGGACAGGCTGCATCCGACGTAGCCGCGGGTCACGTCGCGTTGCTCTGCGAAATTCGTCCAGGCCGGCTGAACGTTGAGGCGGCCTGCGGTCTCTCCGAGGCGTTCGATATCTTCCACGCGAATCGTCGGAGCGATTGTGTTGGACCGGAAGGCACCCCGCAGGGTCTCGATGACGTCCCTGTCTTCCAGGCAGGCGTCAATCTCGTCGCTTGAGATAATCCGCATTCATCCGTCCGGTCCTAGTCACCTGAATCTGAAGTTCGTCTCATTTTACAGCTTGCTCCGAACGAACTTCAGATTCAATAAGGTGACTGGCAAGTTTATGTTTCTAGTGCGGTTTACGAATTTGAAAATCGCTTTGGAAGTCGCTGAAACAATGAGGCGAGTTTCAAATTCACCGCACTAGGCGGCCGAGCGCTTGTCCGGCGCAAGCAGACCTTTTGAACTTACCGACGGTTGTGCGGCATCGGTCATTTCTCGAAGCTGATCCGCTTCCTTGTGCCACTTGTCCGCTTCACGGCGCTTGAGCCGTGCCTCTTTCCGCCAGCGCCCCTGTTTCGCCCACGCCCCCAGGCCGCCGACGACAATGCCGACGCCGAGACTTGCAAAGATCACCCAGAAGAGCGGTATGTCGGGAATTGTCAGGCGCGGGTCCTGCGGATCGAACGGATTGAGCGCCAGATTGACGGTATGCCTGTTCGCGACAGACAAGGGCACCAGAACCACCGCAATCGCCAGCAGGATCATATTCTTGATGAAACGGGTCAAGTCGGTCTCCCCGGACGTGTCAGATCAATGCTCAATTCCAGACGGTGGACCGGCAAGAACTCAATCGTCGCCGTGATCGACGCCGTCATTCAAACGTATACGCATTTCCTTGCCGGTTTTGAAGAAGGGGACGTGTTTCTCGTCAACTTCCACCTTTTGTCCGGTCCGTGGATTGCGTCCGACCCGGGCGGGGCGGTTCTTTACGGAGAAGGCTCCAAATCCGCGCAGCTCAACCCTGTCTCCACGCATGAGGGCCTCTGTGATCTCATCGAGTATCGCATTCACGATATTCTCCACGTCACGTTGGTAGAGATGCGGATTCTGTTCTGCAATATGCTGAACCAGCTCAGATTTGATCATTGAGAGCCCCCTCGCTTACGGTTTTTGTTCTGCCGCGTCTGAAGCCTGCCAAACGGATACGAGCCCGTCAAGCGTAAGGCCTCGAGGAATCAGCCCCTTAGCGTCATTTAACGGGTTTAAAATGGCAGATCCGATGCCTTTTCCGAATTCTCGTGAGATTCGAGACGAAAATGGCAACTCTTCAAGATTTTCATTTGTCGTCCAGGTCAGGACCGGAAGATCCTTGGAAACCCCTTTTTCGGTTTCCAGCCATTCCACCGCCTTGTCTTCGCCTCCGATGGCATCCACGAGCTTGTTTTCCAGCGCGCTGTGACCCGTCAGGATGCGCCCGTTGGCGAGCTCTTTTGCCGTTGCTTCTCCCAGCTGCCGGCGCTCGGCCACGAGCCCGACAAACCAGGTGTAGGAATCGTTGACCAGCGATTGCAGCATTGCGCGTGCCTGCGGCGTTGTGGCCGAATAGAAGTCCGGCTCCGCTTTCAGGGGTGCGCTTTTGACCGCTTCCATTTCGACACCGACCGTGTCCAGCAGCTTCTCGAAGTTGCCGAACTGGAACAGAACGCCGATCGATCCGGTGATCGTGTTGTATCGTGCGACAATGTGATCGGAGGCCAGCGCCACCATGTATCCGGCCGACGTTCCGATGGTGCGGATCTCCGCGACCACGGGTTTCTTCTCCGCCAGCTCGCGCAGCGCCTGATAAAGAGCTTCGCCGCCGGTGGTGCTGCCGCCGGGCGAATTGATCGAAATGACCACACCCTTGACCGCATCCGCCTTGCCGATCTTTTCGATCATCTTCAGCGTCTTGCGGTTCTCGACGATCACGCCTTCGATCGGGATACGGGCAATGTGGGCGGATCGTTTCGACAGGCCCGATACGCCGGAGACATATGCCAGGCCGGCGATGAGCGCTCCCGCGATTACAACGAACGTCGCCGCGCGCCAAAACGTTACCTTGCGCCGCAACCGCCTTCTGTCCACGAGCGCATCTACATCAACAGCCATGTACCGGGCCTCTCCGAACAAGATCTTTTGAAAACCAAGCACCTAAATAGGGTGAGTGTCCTGGAAATTGCAATCGCTTATCGAACTCTGGCACCAGAATGCGGCAGATTGGAGCAGGAACCCGGACAAAATTTGGGCGGCGGGCTCCCTGCTGTCATTGCGAAAGCGAAACCAGAAACGCGATCCAGAAATAGCACACCAGCAGGGACACGACGGTTACCGGCAGGACAAAAACGCGTGAATTGCCAGAACTGAAACGGCGTCACGCCGTGTTTTTCAGCCTGTTGCACGATGATGACGTTGCTGGCCGCGCTCAGAATGAAGAGATTGCCTGCCAAGGTCGATATCCCCGACAGAAGCATGAGCGTTGGCGTATCGTGTCCAGACAGCAGGTTGAGATAGATCTCCACGAGCGGCACGTTCGAGAACACCTGGCTGCCGAAAAAGGCGATCGACGTCACCATCAGCGGCTCTCCCAGCTGATCGTGCCAGGGGCTCAGCCAGTGCTGCAGGGCCCCGGACTTCAGAACGGCGCCCGTGACGATGAACATGGAAACGAAGAAGATCAGCGTGTGCCAGTCGACTTCCTTCACCAGCCTGACCCGTTGATCTGTGAACAGAAAGAGGGGTATCGCCGCGACGAGACTGAGCACACCGAGTGGCAGGTCCGGCAGGAGGTCGCTTTCGTGGGCGATGCTGTCCACGATGACGAGCACGCACAGAAGGCCGGTCGAGACAAGCGCCGGCCAGCTGCGCGACGATTGCTCGTCCGGTGTCACATGCTCGGGCGCATTTCCCTTCGGCGCCTTCGCAAAGCAGATCCAGAACCAGACCAGCGTGAAGATCAGGGAAATCAGGGCGGGAACGGCAAGCCATTCCAGAAAGACACCGACCGGATTCTGGAAGTGGCCATCGGCCACGATCAGAAGGTTCTGCGGATTTCCGACCGGTGAAAACATGCTGCCGACGGTGACCGACACGCAAAGCGCGATCAACGGCAGGGCGGCCGCTATACGCAGGCTGGCGGCAATCGCAATCGCGATCGGCGTGCCGATCGCAGCAGCCGCATCATTTGTCAGCACAGCTGAAATCAGCGTCACGAACACGATGAAATAAAGCAGGATCTGCGGGATGGACCGCTCGTCGGCGCAAATCCAGTTGCTGACCTTCTCCGAAATTCCGGAAGCAAACAGCGCATGCGAGATAGCAAAGACACCGAATAGGTAAGCGATAACGTTCCAGTCGATCGCGCTCAAAGCTTCGGAGGGAGAGATATTTCCGGTTACGAGCAGAAAAACTGCGCCGGCTGTCATGATCATCCATATTTTAAGCCATTCTGGAAGCCATTGCCGGATCGCAATGAAGAAAAAGACCAGAATTGAAACAATTAAACTTATGGGCATCTAATCGATTCTCAGACTTTTGACGCAGGGTATTGATATTCGATTTTTGAGTGTATTCCCATGAATGTTTAAATTTTTGTTTGTGGTCGTTGTGTACGACAGTAATGGGTCCTGACCCTAGCCCACGAACCCGAGGCGCAGACTATGCAACTGAACAAACCCTTGTTGGGTGTGAACTTTTTCGCAGGTGATGTCGTGGGAGGGATAGGTCCGTATCTGGCGATCTATCTCCTGTCGTTGCAGCACTGGTCGCCCGGTTCGATTGGTATCGCGCTTGCCGCCGGGAGCATCGCAACGGTCGTCATGCAATCGCCGGCCGGCGCCATTGTCGACGCGGTCAAGTGGAAAAGGACGCTGTTGATCATTTGTGCCGTCGCGATTGCCACGAGCACGATCGGAATTCTTGCCTTCAACGATGCCGTTGCGGTCTATGCGGCGCAGATCCTGATCGGGTCCTCATCCGCCTTCATGGGACCTCTCATTGCGGCGGTGACCCTGGGGCTTGTCGGCCATGCCTATTTCACGAAACAGACCAGTGCCAACCAGGCCTGGAATCATGCCGGCAACATGATCGCCGCCATGCTCGCTGCCATTCTCGCGCTGACCTGGTCGGCGCTCGGAGTGTTCTGGCTGGTTGCGGCCATGGCCTGCGGCATGATCGTTTGTGCGATCCTGATCAACAAGGACGACATCGACCATGAAATGGCCCGCGGCGGCGTGGCGGAAGAAAACAAGGGCACGAAGGCGCCGGAAGGCATTTTGAGCCTGTTCGAAGACAGGCGGCTGCTGGTTTTTGCCATCTGCATCTTCCTGTTTCATTCCGCCAATGCGTCCATGCTGCCACTTGTCAGCCAGAAACTGTCGTCCAACAGCGATGCCGAACACGGTGTCGCGTTCACGGCTGCCTGCGTCATCGCCGCCCAGCTGGTCATGATTGTCATGGCGATCTTCTGTGGCAAGAAGGCGGATGTCTGGGGCCGCAAGCCGCTGCTGCTGATCGCGTTCCTTGTGCTGCCGATAAGGGGAATCCTGTTCAGCCAGTTCGACAACACCTATGCGCTGGTTGCCATCCAGGCTCTGGACGGCATTGCGAACGGCATCTTTGCGATGGTGTTTCTGCTGGTGCTCGCCGACATCACGGCAGGCACCGGCCGGTTCAATTTCGCGCAAGGCGTTCTGGCAATGCTGATCGGCATCGGCGCTTCGCTGAGCAACATCGTCGCGGAATACATCGTCCAGTTCACGAGTTACACCACGGGCTTTTTGAGCCTTGCCGCAACCGCGGCCGTCGGCCTCGTCATCTATGCTCTTTTCATGGAAGAAACCCTGGTGAAAAAAACCGAACCGGCCTCGGAGCAAGGTTCACTTTGAATGCCGCGAACCTGTTGGCGGGCATGAAAAAGCCCGCCATGCGGCGGGCATCTCATGGCTTTCGGTCACCGGACGCCGTTACTTGATGCCGGTGAGCGTTATTGCAAACGTCAACGCCTTGCCCGCAAGCGGATGGTTGGCGTCCAGGACAACGGCATCATCGGAAAACTCGACCACCGTAACAGAAATCGTCTGCCCGTTTTCGGTCTGGGCCTGAAGCTGAAGCCCTTTTTCAAGCGGAACATCGGGCGGAAGATTCCCCCGCGGCACGGTCTGCCGGGCCTCCGGGTTCACCGCTCCGTAAGCCTCTTCCGCTTCCACCCGGACGGTTTTTTCATCACCGATCTTCATGCCCGGGATGGCCTTGTCAAGGCCGGGGATGATCTGACCCGAGCCGACTGTGAATTCAAGCGGCTCGCGGCCCTCCGAACTGTCGAAGACCGATCCGTCATCAAGTGTGCCCTTGTAGTGAAGTTGAACCGTGTCGCCGGCCTTGGCTTCGCTCATGTTGCCTGTCGCAATTCTGTCTGGGGGTGAATTTGGAGGCCACGCGCGGAGCGCGGGTACTCGTTGAAACGGGAAGCGTAAAGCAAGCGGAAGAAATGTAAACCTAAGTACATTTGACCTGACAAGACGAAACCCGGCCGAGTGGCCGGGCCTCGAATTGCCGTTTGGAGAAGGATCAGCGCTTGGGCAGCGGAATCCATTCCGCAACGGAAACGTCTGCGTGCTGGAACTGGGGCATTTTCTCGCCGAGGTCTTCCATGTTGCGCACGTCCTGCTCGTTGAGGAAGGACTGCGTGATCAGCGTCGGCGGTACGATGACCTGTTTGCCCGGGTCTTCGCCCGCAAGCATCAGCGCGAGCGTACGGACGCTGACTTCGCCGACAACAGCCGGGTTCGTGGCGACCGTTGCGGCCCACGCGGAATCCGGTTCGCGCATGGCGGAGATGTCGGCCGTTGAAACATCCGCCGAATAGATCTTGATGTCCTGGCTCAGGCCGGCCTCGTCGACGGCGATCTTGACGCCCTTGGCGAATTCGTCATAGGGCGCGAAGACGACGTTGATGGTCGGATTGGCCTGCAGCACGGACCGTGCCTGGTTCGCCACCGAGTTGGCGATTGGGTTGTCCAGCGTGCCGAACATCGCGGCTTCCTTGATGCCAGGATTGGCCTCCTTCACTTCCTTCCAGGCCTTGTCGCGGCGGTCCAGCGGAGCGATCCCGGGGACATAGACATACCCGGCCGTGAAGGAATTGCCGTTGTCCTTGATCGCCTGGTCGAGCGCCATTTTCCCGAGCAGGTAGTCCGACTGTTCGACTTGCGGGATCGCGTCGTTTTCAACATTCACGTCAAACGCGACGACCTTGATGCCCGCATCGACCGCACGCTGCGCGGCCGGTTTCATGGACTCCGTAAGCCCGTGCTGGATGACGATGCCGTCAACGCCGAGGGCGATCGCCTGGTCCACCATGTCTGCCTGAAGGGCGGCGTCCTGGCGGCTGTCGAACACGCGAAGATCGACACCAAGCGCTTCCGCCTGGTTTTCGACGCCGGCCAGATAGGACTGGAAGAAGTCACCTGTCGAGAGGTAGCGGACCAGCGCGATCTTGACCTCTTCGGGCTTGTCGAAAGGGGCAGGCATGTCCGCTGCAATGGCGGTTCCCCCGCTGAGACCGATGCCGGCCGCGAGGGTCAGTTTCATGAATTCACGTCTGAGCATATTGTTTCCTCCCAATATGAACGGCGCCTTGCTGGCGTCACGCTGTTCTCCTGCCGCCACGCCGTGACGACAGGTAGAATGTGAAAACGAGGGCTGCGACCAGAACGGCTCCCTTGACGAAGTCCTGCATGTAGTAGGGAGCGTTCATCATCGTCAGGCCCTGGAGCAGGATCCCGACAAAAAGGGCACCGGCCGCGGTGCCGAATGCATTCGGCCTTGCTGCGCCCAGGACGGCGAAACCGATCAGGGCCGCGGCAACGCTGTCGAGCAGGAGATTGTTGCCCGAGGCGATATCGCCGCGCCCGAGACGTGCGGCGAGCAGGATGCCGCCGACGGATGCGAGCATGCCGGAGATCATGTAGGCAACGATCTTGTAGCGGTGCACGTTTGTTCCGACCAGTCCGGCGGCGCGTTCGTTCGAGCCGATTGCGTACATCAGGCGTCCGTGCCGCGTGTACCCCAGGAACAGCCAGATCAAGACGGCGATCAGAAGGAACACGACAACGGGAACCGGGACCAGCCGATCGAGAAAGAGGTCGAACCGGTGGCGTCCAAGCCACAGGAAAGCGGCCGAAAACGTGCCTTCGGCGACAGAGCCGTCTTCCAGGCTCATGCCGGTGGCAATCGAATTGCCCTGGGTCGGGATGCGCTGCAGGCCGATCAGGAGGAACATCATGCCGAGGGTCGCCAGGAGATCGGGAACCCGCATCTTGACGATCAGCAAGCCGTTGACCAGACCGACAAGCGCGCCCATGAGCAGGCACAGCGCAACCGCGACAAAGGCGGACTGTTCGAGAATAACCATCGTGTAGGCCGACAGCATCAGCGCGGAGGTCGCAACCGACCCGATGGAAAGATCGAATCCGCCGACGACCAGCGTGCAGGTGACGCCGAGGGCGAGAATGCCGGTAATGGCGACGGACTGGAGAATGAAAACGGCCGAACGGGGGCTGGCAAAGCCGCTGGCATAAAGGGAAAAGAAGACGGCAAGCCCGCCCAGAAGGATCAGGAAGCCGTATCGGATTGCGAAATCGAGTGCGTCGTTGTTTTTCATCTGTCGAATGTCATCCTGCGAGGGCCAGCCGCTCACCGGGGCCGGACACGTCCGCAACCAGGCTGTTCAGATCAATGTTCCTGTTCACATACTCACCGGCGATCGCCGCCTCGTTCAGCACGATGATGCGGTCCGCGATTTCCAGCGCCTCGTCGATCTCCGCCACGAAGACCAGCGTGGTGCGGCCCTTCGCCGTCTGGCGGATATAGTGGCCGATATCGCGCCGCGCGCCGATATCGACACCCTGAAAGGGCTCGTCGAGCAAAAGAATTCGCGAAGCCTTGAGCAGCCAGCGGCCGATCATGACTTTCTGCTGGTTGCCGCCGGACAGCGTGTTGATGTCATCGGCATTCGACTGGCAGACGACGCCGATCTTGTCGATCATCCTGTCGCACGCCTGGCGCTGCATCCTGTCGTTCAGAAAGGAAAAGCCGCTGAACGCGCCGAGAAAGGGCAGCGTCATGTTGTTGGCAATGTCGAAGTCCGGCACGACCGCATTCACGCTCCGGTCCTTTGGCGACATGAAGACGCCCTTTTGGACCGCATCGCCGGTGCCTTTCGGACTGTAATCCTTGCCATCCAGGAAAAGCCGTCCCCCGTGCGGTTCGGCAAGACCGTAGAGGATTTCCGCGAGCCGCGTCTTGCCGGACCCGAGGAGGCCGGTAAAGGCGACCACTTCGCCCTCCCGGGCTTCAAAGCTGATGTGCTTGGTGTCCTCGAACAGTTTCAGGTTCTCAACGCGCAGCACCGCTTCGCCGCCTGGCACCGGATCGATGTCGACCTCGGTCATCTGGTGTCCGAGCATGGCGTTGACCGCGCCGACATATTCGAGCGGTTCGGTTTCGAAGAGACCCGAGACCGCGCCGTCGCGCATGGACACGATCCGGTCGGCAACACGCCTTATGTCGGACATGCGGTGGGATATATAGAGGATCGCGACCCCTTCATCGCGCAGCCTGTCGATCAGGGCGAACAGCCGTTCGGCTTCCGAAGATGAGAGCGATGAGGTGGGTTCATCCAGGATCAGCAGTTTGGGTGAGCGTGCCATGGCGCGCGCGATCGCGATCATCTGCCTGTCGGCGACATCCAGATCAGCAACGCGCATGCGCACATCCATGGTGAGGCCCATGCTTTCGGCCACCTCGCGCGCCTGCCTGCGCAGCTTGCCGTCATTGACGAAAAAGCCGACGCCGGGCTCGGTCAGCCGGTCAAGGGTGAGATTGGTCGCCACGTCGAGGTCGGGGATCACGCCATCGTCGATGGACTGGTGAACCGTCACAACGCCCTTCGCGATGGCGTCCGCCGCGTCTGTCGGGGCAAAGGCGGTGCCGGTGAGCTCGATCGCGCCCGCGTCGGCAAAGTGATAGCCGCACAGCACTTTCACAAGCGTCGACTTGCCAGCGCCATTGGCGCCCATCAGCGCGGTGACTTCACCGGATCGCAGCTCCAGATCGATGCCCTTGAGAACATGGTTCTGCCCGAAGGACTTTTCCAGACCGCGCAGCTTTAGGGTGACGTTGCTCACCATTCCTCCCAGTTTTTCGCGAGCTCCTCTCCCGCTGGGCAAAGTTACAGCATGCAATATAGTCATTTGTCAACCAAGTTGACTTTTGAACAATCTTGATCATTATCAGGGCGAAATAGGGAGGAATAAGCGCAGTCATGGAAACGCCTGAGCAGTATCGGCCATTGACACCGGAGGACCTCGCAACCCGTCTTGTCTCGATCGGGGCGGTGGCGAAAAGGGTCGGAACCGACCCGGCTGCCTGGGACGTCAAGGAAGTCGGCGACGGCAATTTGAACCTGGTTTTCATTGTCGAAGGACCGGACGGAGCCGTTATCGTCAAACAGGCATTGCCCTATGTCCGCCTCGTCGGGGACAGCTGGCCGCTGCCGCTCTATCGCGCCTATTTTGAAAATCACGCCCTGGTCAGGCAGGCGGCGAGAGATCCGGGCTCGGTGCCGGAGATTTTTCATTTTGACGAGACTCAGGCGCTCATCGTCATGGAGTTTCTGGCACCGCACAAGATCCTGCGCCGGAAGCTGATCGATGGCGAAAAAGTCGAGGGACTGGGCGACTTTCTCGGCCGCTTCTGCGCGCGCACCGCGTTTCGCGGCTCCGAACTCTCGATGAAAAGCGTCGACAAGAAAAACGATGTCGGCCTCTTCGCAGGCAATATCGAGATCCCGGCGATTACCGAGGCGCTGGTGTTCACCGATCCCTATTACGAAGCAGAAATGAACCATCACACCGATGGGTTGGATGTGGTCGTCAGCGAGCTCCGCTCGGACGCGCGCCTGAAGGCCAGGGTCCAGCGGCTCATGATGAAGTTCGCGTCCAACACCGAAACGATGGTGCATGGCGATCTGCACAGCGGATCGATCATGTCCACCGCTGACGAGAGCCGCGTGATCGATCCCGAATTCGTGCAGTACGGGCCAATGAGCTTCGATCTCGGCATGTTGCTAGCGAATTTCCTCATGGCCTATTTCAGCCAGCCCGCGCACAGGCACGATGCCGATCTCGTGGCGTACCAGGAGTGGCTCCTTGCCGTCATCGCGGATACGGTCACCGCCTTCGAGGAGGAATTCAGGCATCTGTGGGCGACGGAGCGCACAGGCATGCTTTACCCGCAAGCACTTTTCGAGGGACAGGGACATGCATCGGACGAAGTCTGCACCGAGCTGCTCGCGGAGATCCGCGCCGACGCTGTCGGTTTCTGCGGCATTGAAATGCATCGCCGCACGCTCTCCCTTGCGCATAACGCGGATTTCGAGGAGATCGGGGACAAGACGCTGAAGGCAGCACTGGAGGCGCGCAATCTGCGCATGGGCGCCGACCTGATCCTCAATGCCGGGACAATCAGCACGATGGAAGACCTCTTGTCGCTTGCGCGCAGTTACAACGAAAGGGATATCCTATGAAGGTCGACGGGACCCACTACCGCTCGCTCTGGTGGGACGAGGACAAGGGCGCGCTTCAGATCATCGACCAGCGCTGGCTGCCGCACGAGTTCCGGATCGAGCAGGTCCACACGCTTCAGGACTTCGCCGACGCGATCGTTGAAATGCGTGTGCGCGGCGCGCCCTTGATCGGGGCGACCGCCGCCTACGGCATGGCGCTCGCCGCCCGTCTTGACCCCTCGGACACCAATCTCGACGCGGCATGGGCATTTCTGGACAAGACACGTCCGACGGCGATCAACCTGCGTTGGGCGCTCAACCGGTGCCGCGCGCACCTGACGCCCCTGCCGGAGCCGGAGCGGGCGGCGGCCGCGCTCAGACTGGCGCATGAGATTTCCGATGAGGATGTCGACATCAACCGCCGCATCGGGCAGAACGGACTGGAGATCATCCGCAAGATCGCCGCAGGCAAGAAAGACGGCGAACCGGTTCATATCCTCACGCACTGCAATGCCGGCTGGATTGCCACGGTGGACTGGGGCACGGCCACCAGCCCGATGTATCAGGCCTTCAACGAGAACATTCCGATCCACATCTGGGTCGACGAGACCCGCCCGCGCAACCAGGGAGCCCTAACGTCATGGGAGCTCGGCAGTCACGGCATTGCGCACACCTACATCACCGACAATGCTGGCGGTCACCTGATGCAGCACGGCATGGTTGATCTCGTCATCACGGGCACAGACCGCACGACCAGAAGGGGCGACGTCTGCAACAAGATCGGCACCTATCTGAAGGCGCTTGCGGCCAGGGCGAACAATGTTCCCTTCTATGTCGCGCTGCCCTCGCCGACGATCGACTGGAGCGTTGATGACGGCGTCGCCGAAATCCCGATCGAGGAGAGGCTCGAGCGTGAAGTGACCCATGTGCAGGGGCTGAGCGATGCGGGCACGATCGCGCAGGTCCAGGTGACGCCGCACGGAACGCCCGGGGGCAACCCGGCCTTTGACGTAACCCCGAACCATCTGGTGACGGGGCTGATCACCGAGCGCGGGGTCTGTGAGGCGAGCGCCGAAGGCCTCGCCGGTCTGTTCCCGGATCTGGCGGCGGTTGCCAAGAGCGCATGAGTCCCGTCTCGTCCAAGCCCCGTGTGGCGGAGCCCAGAAGCGGCGCGCGCATGCGCACGCAGGAAGACGCGATCGTCGAGGTGACCTGGTGCTATTATCAGGACGGGATGAACCAGAACGAGATCGCCGAGAGGCTCGGGATCTCTCGCGCAACAGTTGTCAACTATCTGGCTGAGGCCCGCAAGCGCGACTACGTGCGCATCTCGCTCGACAGCGACGTCTTTCGGAACCAGGAACTCGCCCGCAGAATTGTCGACCGGTTCGGCTTGCGCGATGCCGTGGTCATTCCATCTTCTCCCGACGGTCCGGAACAGTCCCTTGACCGCGTGACGCGGGTTGTGGCCGACTGGCTGCCGGGCTTGCTGGAACCCGGCGACCGGCTCGGTGTTGCCTGGGGCGAGACCGTTTACCGGGTGGCCGAGGCCGCGCCGAGGGTCGATCTTAACGACCTCACCATCGTTCAGCTGGTGGGGTCCCGCCCCGCTGCGCTCGGCTTTGCCGCCGAGACGTGTTCCGCCACGCTGGCACGGCGTTACGGTGCGCACTGCGTGAACCTGCACGTCCCGCTGGTCCTGTCGGACAAGACCCTTGTCGAACAGCTGAAACGGGAGCCGGTCATCGAGGCGCAGTTGCTTGCCGTCGCCAACTGCAACAAGACGATCTTTGCCTGCGGCACTTGCGGTGAGGACAGCCACGTGGTCCACACCGGCCTCCTGGAAACAGCGGATATCGGAGCCTGCGCGGCCAGGGGGGCGATCGGGGTCATATGCGGACGGCTGATCGATCGGCACGGGCACGGCCTTAACCGTGATATCGAGGACCGCATGATCGCGGTCACGCTGGAGCAGATGCGTAACAAGGACATGGGGTTGCTTGTTGGCTCGGGTCCGGACCGCGCCGCGCCCATGCTGGCGGCCATTCGCGGCGGATATGCCACGCACGTGGCGACCTGTTCCGAAACCGCCGCAGACCTTCTCAGACTATCGGAAGACCATGCCTAAGCCACCTTACAAGGACACATCCAAACTGCGCCGGGCGATTATCGATACCTGCCGCGAAATGAACAGACGCGGCATCAACCAGGGCACGTCCGGCAATGTGTCGGCCCGGGCCGGGAAAAGGATGATCATCACGCCGTCAGGTGTGCCATATGACAGCATGACGCCCGATATGCTGGTCTCCGTTCCGATCAAGGGAAAGGGCAAATTGAAGGGCGACTATCCGCCGTCGACCGAATGGCAGTTTCACCAGGCACTGCTTCGGGAAAAGGAAGACATGCACGCCGTCGTCCATGCCCATCCTGTGCACGCTACGGCGATTTCCATCAACCGCGTCGAGATCCCGGCCTGTCATTACATGATCGCGATCTTTGGCGGTAACACGGTGCCGCTTGCGGACTATGCACTCTTCGGAAGCCAGGATCTGGCGGATCATGTCACCGGGGCGATGACGGACCGGTCCGCTTGCCTGATGGCCAATCACGGTGCCGTGGTCACCGGTGAAACGCTTGAGAAGGCGCTGTGGCGGATGGAGGAACTGGAGGTTCTGGCACGCGCCTTTATCGTCAGCCAGACTGTCGGCAAACCGCATATCCTTTCCCAAGGTGAAATCGGCGAGGTTCTGGGTGCGGTCGCCAATTACGGCATCAGGTCTTCCTGACCTTCGGCACTGCGGCGGCGCACGCTCACGCCGAGCGCCGCGTCGCCAGTGACCCGAGACCCGAGGCGGCGATCAGAAACAGTCCGGCAAAGGCCGTCGCATCCGGCCATTCATCAAAAACGGCAACACCAAGCACGGTGGCGGAAATGAGCTGCGTATAGACCAGCGGCGCAACGAGACTTGCATCCGCCATCCGGTTGGCGATGACCAGGAGATAGTTGCCTGCCGCCGACCCGAGCGCACTCGCAGTGATCAGCAGCCAAACGGCCGTTTCATTGATGGGCAACGGCGCGGAAAGGCCGAAGGGGGTCAGCAGCACGGTGCCGATCAAGAGCTGCGACATCAATAGCCGGGTTGGCCGCATGGCCCCGGCAAGCAGTTTGGTCATGAAGAGGTAACTGCCGTAGCAGGCCCCGGCAAGCAGCGCGAACAGCGTACCCGTTGACATGCCAAATCCGGGTTTGACCACCAGCAAGACACCCAGGAAACCGACAGCCAGCAGGATGGTGTGGGTTGTTGACGGCCGTTCCTTCAGGAAGATCACGGCGAGAATATAGGAAATGATCGGTCCGATGAAAAAAGCGCCGAAAACGTTTGCGATCGGTTCGGTTTCCAGCGCTGTCAGAATCGAACTGATCCCGCCCGCGATAAAGACAGCCCGCAGGATCACGCGCCAGTCCTTCATGGGACCAAGTTCCCGCCACTGGATGCGGGCAAGCGGCCACAGGACAAGCGCTCCGATCGCAAAGCGTGACCAGGCCACGATGAAAGGATCCACATCGCTCTGCGTGAGCAGCTTTCCGCAGGTATCGCCGATCACCACAAGCGTGACGGCAAGAAAGACGGTGCCGGCAAGGCGGCACAGGTCGAGGGCTGACATGTTGGAAATCCAAAACGGACAGTCGGAGGTGTTCCCGATCATCCAAAAGAACTGCAGGCGGCGCAAGTCCTGAAACCTGAATTCAGTTCGCTTTTCGTGCCGAATATTTTTGGCGTCAGCCTGGTGGCGGTTGTCACTTCCCGACGAGAAACTCCACTGGTGCCCCGTTCTTCTCGCCGTCAAACAGAACCAGAACCCGGTAGGCCTTGCCGGTTTCCTCCAGCACGAGCAGTGTTTCCGCGCTCGCATTCAGGTCGACACCGGGCAGTGTTCCAAGCGGCTTTGCCGTATCGCCCGATGTCCCGCTCCAGAACCAGAGGGACGGCGCTGGGGAGGGTGGCTTTCTCTGTTCGCCGCAGGTGAAGTCTTCGGAGCCGCGCCGGTCGTCACTCCGGCCCGCCAGGATGAGAAGGCCCTCCTTCACCCGGGTCAGGTCGCGAATGCCGACATTGTCTCCCAGTTTGATCCTGTCCGTTGTTGAGGTGGCGGGTGTCACCTGGAATAGCTCTTTTGTCGGCACCCGCAGGATGAGCGCGTGACTGGCAAGGCAGGGGCTCCTGAGACCGAACAGCATGTCGCCGTTCATCTCGGAGATCCCCTCGATGGTCACGCCATTGCGGTCCAGTGTTTGATCGGCAAACGGTGCGAGATCGGGATTGGACTTGATCGTATCGGCCAGCAGCATGGTGCGCTCGACCTCCGGGGCGACCTTTTTGTCGCTGAACTTGAAGGTTGGCTCGCCGGACCGCGTATCGACCGGGAATCGGAACAGTGTGAACCGGGACGGCTGGAAGTCGCCGCTCCGGGACAGTCCATGCGATCCGGTGACATAAAAATGGGACGCTGCCTTGGGGTTGGCGGCAGGCACAAAAACAACACCTTCCGCGTCGATCTCGTCCATCTTCCTGCCGTCGACCTTTTTCGGCAAAAGCCGGATCACGCCTTTCTTGTCCGGGTCGAGCCTGTTCTGTTTGATCTTGAAAAACTGCGCGTAGTTCTTTTCATCATTCGCAGCCAGGCACAAGCCACCGCCAGGGGCGCAGTCCGCCCCGCTGATCGACTCGCGCGCGGCCGCGCTTTTTTCGAAATCGGGTTTGACCGTCCATTCGCTCTTGGCGCGTTCAATTTCTGCAAGGGCAGGTGAACTCACAAGCGGTATCAGGAGAAGAACGGGGAACAGGCGCATCGGTTACTCCCGAGCCAGATCATTTTGTATCCGTCCATCAGCGCACATTCGGGCGTTGCTGTCCACGAGAAGAAAGACCGATGACTTCGTGCGGGCTGATGGACGGAGGTTCGGGCAAACAAAAAAGCCCGGCATGGCTGCCGGGCTTTTCATTTCCGTTCCCGATAATCCGGGACGCGAAAACCTTAGTCGTCGGACTGCTGCTTCAGGGCAGCACCCAGGATGTCGCCGAGAGACGCGCCGCTGTCGGAAGAGCCGTACTGTGCGACAGCTTCCTTTTCTTCGGCAATCTCGAGCGCCTTGATCGACACGGTGACCCGGCGGGTCTTCTTGTCGAACTGGGTGATGCGCGCGTCGAACTTGTCGCCGACGGAATATCTTTCCGGGCGCTGCTCTTCGCGGTCACGGGAAAGGTCCGCACGGCGAATGAACGCAGTCAGGTCGCTATCCGCGATCTTGACGTCCAGGCCGCCATCCTTGATCTCGGTGACTTCACAGGTCACGACGGAGTTCTTGCGCAATTCGCCGGCCGCGCCCGATTCCATCGGATCGCCGGTAAGCTGCTTGATGCCGAGAGAAATACGCTCTTTCTCGACGTCCACATCCAGGACGATGGCCTTGACCATGTCGCCCTTCTTGTACTCCTCGATAACCTGCTCGCCCGGACGGTTCCAGTCGAGGTCGGACAGGTGCACCATGCCGTCCACGTCGCCGTCGAGGCCGATGAACAGGCCGAACTCGGTCTTGTTCTTGACTTCGCCTTCGACGTTGGCGCTGATCGGGAACTGCTCCGCGAACGCATCCCACGGGTTCTGAAGGGTCTGCTTCAGGCCGAGAGAAATGCGGCGCTTGACCGGGTCGACTTCCAGGATCATCACTTCGACTTCCTGGGAAGTGGAAACGATCTTGCCCGGATGGACGTTCTTCTTGGTCCAGGACATTTCCGAAACGTGGATCAGGCCTTCGATGCCCGGCTCCAGCTCGACGAATGCACCATAGTCGGTGATGTTGGTCACGCGGCCGTTGAACTTGGCTTCCAGCGGATACTTGGCTTCGATACCGTCCCACGGATCTGTTTCAAGCTGCTTCATGCCAAGGCTGATGCGGTGCGTGTCCTGGTTGACGCGGATGATCTGCACCTTGACCGTCTGGCCGATGGTGAGAACTTCCGACGGATGGTTGATGCGGCGCCACGCGATGTCGGTGACGTGCAGCAGGCCATCGATGCCGCCGAGGTCGACGAACGCACCGTAGTCGGTGATGTTCTTGACGACGCCTTCCACGGTGTGTCCTTCTTCCAGGCTCTGAACCAGTTCCGAACGCTGTTCGGCACGGGTCTCTTCCAGAACGACACGGCGGGACACGACGATGTTGCCGCGGCGCTTGTCCATTTTCAGGATCTGGAACGGTTGCGGCGTATGCATCAGCGGGGTCACGTCGCGGACCGGACGGATATCGACCTGCGAACGCGGCAGGAAGGCAACAGCGCCATCCAGATCGACGGTGAAGCCGCCCTTGACCTGGTTGAAGATCTGGCCGTTGACTTTCTCGTTTGCTTCGAACGCGACTTCCAGGCGAACCCAGCTTTCCTCGCGGCGTGCCTTCTCGCGCGACAGGACAGCTTCGCCAAGAGCGTTTTCGACACGCTCGAGGTAAACTTCAACTTCGTCGCCGACACCCATTTCGCCGTCGCGGCCCTTGGCGCCGAATTCCTTCAGCGGCACGCGGCCTTCGACCTTCAGGCCGACGTCGATGACGGCAAGGTCTTTTTCGATTGCAACGACGGTGCCTTTGACTACGGCACCTTCATAAAGGTCGTTCTGGACGAAGGACTCTTCGAGAAGAGCCGCAAAATCCTCGGTAGAGGGATTGAAATCGGTCATTTATACTCCTGAGCGCCAGTTGGCGCACCGCCGGCGGGTTGGTGTTGCACTCCGGATTGCCTGTCTCCCGGGATCGCGATCTTCGCTGATCCTTCCGCTTCGAAAAGCGGGCCGGCGGAGGCGGCAGACGGAAAATCCGGTCTCGCCACAGGACACGATCTGAACGCGTCCTGCCGAAATTCAAATGTCGTTCTTTAAGAACCTGCGGCTTTCAAAGCCGGAAGTGTTCCGGATGCACGGAAAGGGGCGCACCTGAAAGTGAACCCCTTAAGAGCCTGAACCATCCTTGGCGCTTGAGATGATATCCACAGCCGCCTGGAACGCGGTTTCTATATCCATTTCTGTCGTATCAAGCAAGACCGCATCTTCGGCTTGTTTCATCGGCGCGACGGTTCTCTGGCTGTCGCGCTCGTCCCGCCGCTTCAGATCGTCCAGAACAGACGCATAGTTTGCGTCCTGGCCCTTGGAGATCATTTCATCCGTTCGCCGCCGCGCACGCGCTTCCGGCGAGGCCGAGACGAACAGCTTTACCGTGGCGTCAGGGCAGACAACGGTGCCGATATCGCGCCCGTCCAGAACCGCGCCGGGCGGTGTTTCGGCAAAACGGCGCTGCAGCTCGACAAGCTCTTGCCGGAGCCCGCCCAGAACCGCGATCCGCGAGGCCGCCTCCCCGATTTCATGCGCCGAAAGCACTGTCTTGTCCATCTGTGCCAGATCGAGGTTCTGCGCGATCTCAATGGCAACACCTTCGTCTCCGAGGGGCAGCCCCCTGGCAAGCAACGCGGCCGACACGGCCCTGTAGGTCAGACCGGTATCGAGATGCCTCAGGCCGAAGTGATCCGCGAGCCTGCGTGCAAGTGTGCCCTTGCCGGATGCCGCAGGACCGTCAATCGCGATAATCATGCCGCCTCGCTGGCACTCTCGGAAAACTTTGCGCCGAGGGTCTCAAACAGCGAGGTGAAGGTCGGGAAGCTGGTGGCGATGACCGTGCCGTCGTCGACGGTCACGGCCGTGCCGGCGGCCATGCCGAGCACGAGAAAGGCCATCGCGATACGATGATCGAGATGGGTCGTGACGGTGCCGCCGCCGATGGAGCCGGCACCGCCGGTTACCGTCAGCGTGTCTTCCGTCTCGGCGCATGGAATGCCGTTGGCTTCCAGTCCGCGTGCAACGGCGGCAAGCCGGTCGGATTCCTTCACGCGCAATTCGTCCAGCCCCGGCATGAAGGTGTCGCCGGAGGCAAAGGCCGCTGCGATTGCCAGCACCGGATACTCATCGATCATCGACGGCGCGCGGTCAGCCGGCACGGTGATGCCTTTCAGCTGGCTGGCTTTCACCCGGAGATCACCGACCTCTTCGCCGCCGGTCTCCCGCCGGTTGACGATTTCGATATCCCCGCCCATCTCGATCAGCGTTGTGATCAGCCCGGTCCGGTGTTCGTTCAGCAATACATTCTCGATGGTGATGTCCGAGCCCGGAATGATCAGCGCGGCAACCAGCGGAAAGCCCGCCGAGGACGGGTCGCCCGGTACATCGATATCCTGCGGCTTCAGCTCCGGCTGGCCGGTCAGTTTGATGACCCGCTCGCCGTTTTCGTTGAGCGTAACCGAAATCTCCGCGCCAAAGCCCTTCAGCATCTTCTCGGTATGATCGCGCGTCGGGATCGGCTCGATCACCGTCGTCTCTCCGGGGGCATTGAGACCGGCCAGCAGCACGGCGGATTTGACCTGCGCGGAGGGCATCGGCACGCGGTAGGTGATCGGCAGTGCGGTCTCCGCGCCGCGGATGGACGCGGGCAGCCGGTCGCCGTCGCGGGCGATCACATTGGTCCCCATTTCGCGCAGCGGATCGAGCACGCGGCCCATCGGGCGCTTTGAAAGCGATGCGTCGCCGACAAAGGTGGCGGCGATATTGTGACTGCCGAAAATGCCCATGGTCAGGCGGACGCCGGTTCCGGCATTGCCGAAATCGATTACACCTTCCGGTTCGAGCAGGCTGCCGAGGCCGATGCCGTCGACCGTGTAGGAGCCGTCGCCGTGTTTTTCGATGATCGCTCCGACGGCGCGCATGGCATCCGCCGTCGCAAGCACGTCTTCGGACTCCAGCAGACCTTTTACGGTCGTGCGTCCGACGGCGAGTGCGCCGAACATCATCGATCTGTGTGAAATGGACTTGTCGCCGGGCACGCGGATCGTGCCGGTCAGCGGGCTGCCCTTGCTCGCGGTGAGAGGCGTGGGCGCGGTATTATGTGACATTTTCAATGTCCGGAACTTGAGAGTTTTCGAAAAGGTGACACGTCCTATCACGCGGATGCGGCCTCGTCATCACCCGGTTTCCCGGCGCGGGTGCCAAAGGCGCCAACCTGACGCCTGGGCCAGATGCCGGGGCTGGGCGCTCGCGCCGGATGTCCGTGCCCGTCCCGTCTTAGGAAATCGTAAAGCGCCTTCGGACCATATAGTGCGATTTGTTGGCGAGAACTTTCCGGCGCGCTTGAAATTTGGTGCGCAACATGCAGAAGAATGGGGCGAATGTTTTTTTTGTCCGATTTGTCTTTGACAGCAGCTGAGCTTGACGCTATGGGGCGGCCCACCGACAAGTCAGCCAGACAACAAACGAAGGGTGAGCACAGTGGCAAAACCTGAACTTGGCACAAAGCGGCTGTGCGCAAGCTGCGGAGCCAAATATTACGATCTGAACCGGGACCCGATTGTCTGCCCGAAATGCGGCGACGTCTTTGCGACGGTCATGACCGCACGCGCGGCCAAGGCTGCCAAGGTCGAAGAAAAGCCGGCAGAGGAAGAGGAAGCAGAGGACGCGGCAGCGCCGGAGATCGTGACCCTCGAAGAGGCCGATGCCGAGGCCGAAGGTTCTGAGGATGTGGCGGATATCGATAGCGACGATGATGATGTCGAGATCGACAACGACGAATCCGACGACGATGTATTCCTTGAAGATGAGGACGAAGACGAGGATTCCGTTCCCGGCATCCGCGTCGAGATCGAAGACGATACCGACCAGTAATCGGCCTGCAGGGCCGCCTTTTCCGGCGGCCTTTCCCGTGTTGTTCATGGTGGGATAATTCTTCAAAAATTCTGCTTGATCTTGGGGGGCGGTGTGACTATGTTCCGCCCCCATCGACGCCGGAGACCTAGACCGGCGCTAAGAAGTGACGAGGGGCCATAGCTCAGCTGGGAGAGCGCTTCGCTGGCAGCGAAGAGGTCAGGGGTTCGAGCCCCCTTGGCTCCACCATCTTTCTTCTCAATGACATGCTGATCTGGACCGACGCGTTGCGGACGTTGCTGCGGCGGGACAGTCCATTGCGGACATCCGCACGTGTTCCAGAGCGACGCGATGCGCGTCGGCCGTCCAGATTTCCAGCGCATTGAACGGGCAGGTCGAAGGGCACTGGTCCGCGTGCCTTTGCGGCGCAAAAATCACGCAGGAATGTCAAAAAGGGGTGGTGTGATCTCGACGCGCAATCCAGGGTAAGTTTTCTGAACTTATTGATTTTGCTGCGCTTGGGCCAGTGCGCCAAAAGACTTGACTTAACGTAAGCTACTAACGCCAAATGAAGGGCAGGTTCCAGGTATCCATTTCTGAATCCGGGGGTCCTTGGCATGATTCGCGCATTGTTGGTTCTGCCTCCGCTGCCACAACCGCTGAACGCACCCTATCTCGGCCAGCAGTATGTCGCTGCCGCGCTGCTTGCGGCCGGGCACGCGGTGCGCTGCCTGGATCTGGCAAATGTCAGGGAAGCGGAGGCGCGGGCGCGGTTTGCGCAAGAGCTTCGCAGCTTCCGTCCCGATCTCATCGGGATGACGCTCTTTACTTATAACGCCCTTGCCGGATACCGTCTGGCCGCGACGATGCCGGAGGCGAGCGCTGTCTTGATCGCGGGCGGACCGCATCCCACGGTGTTGCCGGAGGAGCCCTTGTCGCATGGCTTCGACCTGTCCCTGAGTGGAGAGGGCGAGCACGCGATCGTCGCCATTGCCGAGGCACTCGAACGTGGCGGCAGCCTTGACACCATCCCGGGTCTGCATACGCGCACCGGGCGCGGGCCGCCCCATGGCGCGATCGAGGATCTTGATGCCCTGCCTTTTCCGCATGCGGCGGCGGCAAGCACACATGCGGGTGCTGTCGCCGGCGGC
>JBCDEN010000351.1:0-5093 GCA_039179715.1 Pseudomonadota bacterium | reverse complement strand
GCGGCAGCCGGGTACTGAAGCAGAGAAATCTCGTTGGAAATGATCCGACCGACCGAGGCGTCTTCCGTTGTGCTTCTGTGCACGGTGCTGTTGATGATCGGCATCATGATGCGTTTCGTCGACATCAGAAAGGAGCTGTAGAGACATGGATAGACGTGGCCGCTCCTTTTACTTTCTGGCAGCCTTTTTCGCGCTGTTCCTGCTGTTCCTGTACGGTCCTGTCGTGACCATCGGCATTCTTTCGTTTCAGGGACCGCAAGGCGGGCTGACCTTTCCGATGAACGGCGTGTCGATGCACTGGTTTTTCGATCTTTTCGAGGAGCAGGCGGTCGGCGACATCTGGGGATCGTTCCGCCGGTCTTTCGCGCTCGGGCTGATGGTCATGTGCGTGACGGTCTTGGTCGCGGTGATGGGCGGCATGGCCTTCCGGAACCGGTTCCGCGGATCAAGTCTCCTGTTCTACGTGATCGTTGCCAGCCTCATCATTCCGTCGATCCTGGTCTCGCTCGGTGTCGGCCTGATCTTCAACATTCTGGACTGGGAAGTGCATTGGTCGACTTCGGGCTTCGGATCCCAGCTCACATGGACACTGCCGTTCGGTCTTCTGATCATGTTCGCCGTCTTCAACCGGTTTGACAAATCGTATGAAGAGGCGGCACGCGATCTGGGTGCGAGCCCCTGGCAGACGGTCAGATATGTCGTCCTGCCGATCATCGCGCCGATGCTGATCGGCGTGGCGCTGTTCGGCTTCACGCTGTCTTACGACGAATTTGCCAGAACATTGCTGACAGCGGGTTCCTACAACACGCTTCCGCTCGAGATCTACGGCATGACCACGAATGTGACGTCGCCGGTGCTTTATGCGCTCGGCACGCTGACAACCCTGTTTTCGCTTGTGATCATTGGCTCTTTTCTGACCGTGCTGGCGCTTCTGCGACGGCGGCAGGCGCGGCAGGGGTCGGATGCGGGCAAGGGGCTCGTGTGAGGCAGGCATGACCCCGGACGGCAGACATTTACTTATCATCAACCCGAACACGACGGTCGCCATGACCGAAAAGATCGGGGAGGCCGCGCGCGCAGCGGCCGGCCCGGGCACCCGGATTACGGCCATCAATCCGGTGCACGGCCCGGCAGCCATCCAGGGAGCGGATGACGGCGCCGCGGCACTCCCCGGCCTTTTTTCGCTTGTCGAGGAGGTTCTGGATGGGGGAGGGCGGTTTGATGCCCTGATCATCGCCTGTTTCGACGATACCGGGCTTTGGACGCTGAAGGAAAAGCTTCAGATACCCGTCATCGGCATCGGCGAGGCTGCCTATCACGCGGCAGCCCTGCTGGCCGCCCGGTTTTCCGTGGTCACCACCCTGTCGGTTTCCGTACCGGTCCTGGAGGAAAATCTCGGCAGGAACGGGCTCGGGCACCGCTGCGGCAAGGTCCGCGCATCGGAGGTCCCGGTCCTGGAGCTGGAAAAGGCAAGTCCGGGCGCGATCAACAAGATCCGTGCGGAGATTGAAGCCGCGATCCGTGACGACAAGGCCGGCGCAATCGCTCTCGGATGCGCGGGCATGGCGGATCTGGCGCATGCCTTGAGTGCCGAGTTCGGCATTCCCGTCGTGGACGGCGTTGCAGCGGCCGTGCGGCTGGCGGATGTTGCGCTCGATATCGGCGGGCGTGATGCCTTGGAAAGCCCAATACCCGGTGCGCGGCTGGATGCCGTCACCTGATCGCGCCTTGCGCGGGCACAGGATTTGCCCGCGTGTCGCAGGCGGCTTCACAAGAGTGTGAAGTCACGTGTCTAGGTTTCGTTAACCCGCTTCGGTAAATTGTTGTTCATGTTCCGGGTTTTACTCATCATTGGTCTTCTGGTTGCGGGCGTGCAACAAGGGTTTGCGCGCGGCGCCGTTGATGTGTCCAAGGACGATGTTGCCATGATCGTCTCGATGGACCAGGCCGTGGCCCAGCTCATGGCCGGGGAACCGGATGACGAGCAACCGGTTGCCGAGACAAAACCCTCCTTCTGCAAGAACTCCGAGTGCAAGGCTGTCATGGCGTCTGCCTCTTCGGTGTCGCTTGCAGGGCAGGATCACCCGGACTGGATAGCGCCGGGGCACCAGGCCTCCGTGCAGAAGAGGCTGGAACCCAAACCGCCCAACTCCTGATCAGCCGACTTTCCCGGCGGACGTTTGGTCCGCCCGAATGCTATTGGAAATCAGGAGACATCCTCGTGTTGAACAAACGAGATCTGTTGCTTGGCGGTGCCGCTTCCCTTGTGATGGCCGTGCCGGGCGCTGCGAACGCGCATCACACCAAGAAATACAAGAATTTCAAACTGGACCCGCAATACGCACCGCAACGCGTGTTCCTGTCGATGAGTTATGCGCCGGGGACGATTGTCGTCGATCCAAAAAACCACTTCCTCTATCTGACGGAACGTTGGGGCCGGGCGCGCCGCTATGGTGTCGGCGTCGGCAAGGCCGGACTGGCCTTCAAGGGCCGGGCAACCGTCGACCGCAAGGCCGAGTGGCCGCGCTGGACACCGACGAAGAACATGATCCGCCGCGAACCGCAGAAATATGCGCGTTATGCGAAAGGCGTGCCCGGCGGTGTCAACAATCCGCTCGGAGCGCGTGCGCTCTATCTCTACAAGAACGGGCGCGACACCTATTACCGGATCCACGGCACCACGCAGCCCTGGTCCATCGGCCGTTCCGTTTCGAACGGATGTATCCGCATGATCAATGATCATGTCATCGATCTCTATGCCCGCGTTCCGCTCGGCACACAGGTCGTGGTTCTCTAGCGCGATCCGGATACGACATCGATGACAAACTTCGTGACACGGCGTCAGGTCCTGTCCGGTGGCCTTGGTTTGGCCACCCTGACCCTTGCCGGATGTTCGACAACGACGAGCCGCGCACCTGCACCGGTGCAGCCGCAGCCTCAGGTGGATGCATCCTTCCTGCAGAATTACGGACCGCGCCCTCAGGAAGAGTTTCCGCTTCCGGGAATTGATCCAAGGGTTCTGGCACCTGAATTCCGACGGCAGCGGGTGGCTTACCGAACCGATGAGAAAGCCGGGACGGTCGTCGTCGACACCCGCAACTTCTACCTTTACCTGGTTGAGCCGAGCGGAACCGCGATGCGGTACGGCGTCGGGCTGGGCCGGCAGGGGTTCGAGTGGTCGGGCCGGGCACGGATCGCCTGGAAACGGCCCTGGCCGACCTGGACGCCGCCGGAAGAGATGATCGCCCGCGAACCGCATCTGGCGCCTTACAGCGCGGAGAACGGCGGCATGCAGCCGGGCCTGGGCAACCCCCTTGGGGCCAGGGCGCTCTACATCTTCCAGGGTAATGTCGACACGCTTTACCGCCTTCACGGCACCAACGAGCCGGCCTCGATCGGCAGGGCGGTGTCTTCGGGCTGCGTGCGCCTGATCAATCAGGATGTCATCGATCTCTACGACCGGGTCCGTTCGGGCGCGGACATCGTGGTGGTTTGAATGCAACACGCGCCGGCATCCGCAAGGCGCGAGCACAGCAATCAATCGGGTGACTTATGAAGAAACAACGCAAATCCACAAAGCCGAAGGACAGAAAGTCCAGGCAGAACAACAACCAGCAACAAGTTTCACCTGGGCGCAGGAATTTCCTGCGTCTTGGACGGAATATCGGCATTGGCGCTGTGCTCCTTGGCGGGACCGGCTATGTGTTCGCGCAGAATTTCGTGAGTATGCGTCACGAGCATGATCTCACGCGGGTGGGTAACGGGCGGCCGACGGTCGTGCAGATCCATGATCCGCAGTGTGGGCTGTGCCGTTCGCTGCAGGCTGATACGCGCAAGGCACTCGACATGTTCGAGGACGGAGAACTCGACTATGTCGTCGCCAACATCCGGACCGCAAAGGGAAAGACCTTCCAGAACCGGTACGGCGTTCCGCATGTCACGCTCCTGCTGTTTGACGGCAAGGGAGACCTGCAAGAGGTGCTGCAAGGCCAGCGCGGGTCCTACGAACTGCGCAATCATTTCCAGGCGCTTCTGGACGGTTGAGACGCGGCGGCCTGACCGCTGTCAGGGCATGTCCAGTGTCGTCACCAGCGACACGACCTTGCCGCCGGCAACGGTGAAGACGTTCGTGCCGCTGCCGCTGCCGCCCGGAATGGCCGTGGAATAGCAGGTCCATTTGACTGTGATCTTGTCGCCTTCGATTTCGACCGCATCGAGATCGATCACGGCATCATTGAAGTCGTCGCTCCGGCTCGTTGCAAACGCGGCCAGGATGGCATCGCGGCCGCGGTGCGGCTCGCCCTGACCCGAAAAGGGTTCGGTATAGACCGCGTCATCGGCAAAGATCGAACCAAGCAGGTCAGCTCCGGAGGGGCCGGCTTGCATTGCCAAAAAGAAGTTTGCAATGTTCAGGGGCAGATTGCTCATGCGAGGTCCTTTTCTATGGCTGTCGATTCAGACGTGATTGAAGCTCTGGCCGTCGTGTTGGAGGATTTGCAAATGGGTCCGAAATCGCCGATCCCTGCGCGCACGATCAAAACGCTGTCGGCACTTTCGATGCGCGGTTCACGGCTGCGGATTGATCTGGAAGCCAGCCGCACGCTCGGAGTTCCGCTGGTCACGGTGTTCGAAACGCCGTCGGACACGGAGTTCCTCGCACCGCTCACGCCGCGCCAGAGACAGGTTGCGCGGTTGATCATCGATGGGAAATCCAATCGCGACATTGCAGATACCTGCGGCATAAGCGTTGCGACCGTCAAAGATCATGTGCATGCCGTTCTGCAACGGCTGAACCTGCCGTCGCGCCGCGCGGTCATGGCAGCCTCAAGAGCGACCGAACGATATTGATATCCCGTACCTTAGGCCCGGTCTGACGGGCGCACAATCCATCCGAAGATGGATGATACGCTGTGTCATCCTGTGGCCTAGGGTACGGCCCCATAAATGAAGCCGATTTGGCGGCAGAAATGGCAAAATCTCGGGAGGAAGCGTGTGCAGAGCGGGCTTTTTGCCCGGTCAAGCGCGGTGACGCTGCGAGGTACAGCCATTTTGCCGTCCTTCGGATTTGGCCGTTTTGGCCATCTGCCACGTCG
>JBCDEN010000674.1:0-2660 GCA_039179715.1 Pseudomonadota bacterium | reverse complement strand
GCATTTATCAGCTGGATCATGACGCAGTTCTGATCGACGAACTCCTCGCCGAAGGTGATCTGCGCCATCTTGACGGAATCTTCCGCGCGCTCCGGCGCGGTGACCGACCCCATGAACGGCTTGTCGGAATACTTGATATGCGAATAGACCATGTCGAAATGGCGCTTGTTCACCGGCAGGTCGACCGGTTCGCACACCGTCCCGCCCGAGTGGTGCATCCAGGGCGACATGTAGGCAAGCTTCACGAAGTTGCGGAAGTCCTCGATCGTACCGTAGCGGCGGCCCTGGTCCAGATCGGTTACGAAGGGCGGGCCGTAGACCGGTGCGAACACCAGATTGTTTCCGCCGATCTCAACGTTGCGGGCCGGGTTGCGGGCGTGCTGGGTGAACTGGGACGGCGCGGTCTTCAGGATCTCGCGCAGCATGTCTTTCGGAAACCGGACACGCTCGCCGTCGACATCCGCACCGGCGTCCTTCCAGATCTGAAGCACTTCGGGGTCTTCGCGGAATTCCAGTCCGATTTCCGCAAGAATACGGTCCGCGTTCGCTTCGATCTTCAAAACGCCTTCTTCGCTGAGGACGTCATAGATCGGCAGTTTGCGGGAAATATACGGGACAGCCTGGCCGACCGGTCCCGCTTGCCTGCGCTCGCGGCGGGCGGATCGGCCTCTGCGGCCCGACGGGGCGGCGTCTGACATCATTCAGCTCCAAGGGTGGTGTTTTGAGTTGTGCGTAGTCTTTCTCAGGCAAGAGCGCAACCCGGCTCCAGATGCGTCGCACTTTGCCATAAATGCGTCATGTCCCTGACTTGATCGAACCGGCCGCTCAATATCCAAGCTCTGGAGAGTATAGCACTGTTGAAAGAATTCAGCCTTGTCTTGTCTTGATAAATGCAGCACACGCTCCCGATTTTGCAACGGCGTGTCGTGGTCATAATGTCGCCATGACGCATTCACGCTATTCGTGTTCCGGTTCTGTCGCGATACTGCGCTCCAAAGATCGATGCGTCGGTCGTTTACACACAGGCGAACGGGGACGCCGGATCGCAGGCCGCTCCCGCGTTTTGAAGAGGAATAAAACATGTCAGCATTTCCTGACAGGGCACAGGTCGTCATCGTCGGGTTGGGAGGCATCGTCGGTGCCTCGGTTGCACACCACCTTCTGGAGCGCGGCTGGACAGATGTCGTCGGCATCGACAAGTCCGGTATTCCGACCGATATCGGCTCGACGGCGCATGCCTCCGATTTCTGCTACACGACCAGCCACGATTACCTCTCCGTCTGGACGACGCAGTATTCCATCGAATTTTTCGACAAGATGGGTCACTACGCCAGGGTTGGCGGTCTTGAGATCGCGCGCACCGGCGACAACACCTGGATGGAGGAGATCAAGCGTAAGGTCACCTCAGGCAAGGCGTTCGGCACCAATGTCCGTCTGGTCGATCCCGCCGAGATCAAGGAACTGTTTCCGCTGATCGAGGAAGACCAGGTTCAGGGCGGCATGTTCGACCCCGATGCAGGTCTTGTCGTCCCGCGCTCGCAGACCGTGGCCGGACGGCTTGTCGACATGGCCGAGCAGACGGGAAAGCTCAAGGCCTTCGCGAACACGCCCGCGCAGTCGCTGATTGTCGAAGACGGTCGCATTAAAGGCGTCGTGACCCATCGCGGCACGATCATGGCGGACCATGTCATTGTCTGCGCCGGGCTCTGGGGCCGCCAGATCGCGGCTATGGTGGGCGAGGACCTTCCGGTCATGCCGGTTGATCATCCGCTGACATTTTTCGGCCCATACAATGAGTTTGAGGGAACCGGAAAGGATATCGGCTACCCCTTGCTGCGCGACCAGGGCAACTCCGCCTATATGCGCGACACGGGAGATCCGAAGACCGCGGAAGGCGGACAGATCGAGTGGGGCTACTACGAGACCGAGCACCCGCGCATGTGCCACCCGCGCGATCTGCTTGAAAAGGACCAGGCCCGGCTGTCGCCGTCCCAGCGCGATCTTGAGATGGAACAGGTCATCGAGCCGCTCGAGCGCGCCATGGAACTGACGCCGATCCTCGGTGAACTCGGTTACAACGAAGGCCATTCCTATAACGGGCTGCTGCAGGTCTCTGCTGCCGGCGGTCCGTCCTGCGGCGAAAGCCAGAAAGTCCGCGGCCTCTGGTACTGCGTGGCGATCTGGGTCAAGGACGGTCCCGGCTACGGCAAGCTGATTGCCGACTGGATCACCGATGGCCGGACGGAGATCGATCACGCCCCGATCGACTATTCGCGCTTCTATGCCCACCAGATGAGCGAGGACTTCATTGCCGGCCGCTGCTACGAGGCGGCGCAGAAGATCTACTTTCCGGCGATCCATCCCCGTGAGCCCTATGCAACGGGGCGCGGCGTCAAGCGGTCACCCTTCTATGAGCGGGAAGTCGAACTTGGCGGTCATTTCATGGAACTTGGCGGCTGGGAGCGGGCACATGGCTACGCGGCCAACGAGCATCTGCTTGAAAGATACGGCAACCGTGTCCCGGTGCGCGAAGCGGAGTGGGACAACCGCCATTTCTGGCGCGTCTCCAATGCCGAGCAACTGGCCATGAGCGAGGATTGCGGCATCATAAACCTGTCGCATTTTTACATGTTCGACGTTTCCGGACCGGATCACGTTGC
>JBCDEN010000262.1:0-6098 GCA_039179715.1 Pseudomonadota bacterium | reverse complement strand
CAGGCCGAGGTGGCACACGATGATATCGGCCCCTGCCCTTGCCATCGCCGTCGCATCCTCGGTGGAAAACACTTAGGGCGTCGTGAGCATATCCTTCTGGTGCGCCATCGCGATCATGTCGACTTCCAGCTGATAGGACATGCCGGTTTCTTCCAGGTTGGCCCGGAAGTTGCCGTCAATCAGTCCGACGGTCGGGAAGTTCTGAACGCCGGAAAACCCGGCGGATTTGACCTCGTCCAGGAACTTGTCCATCAGGCGGAACGGATCGGAGGCGCAAACGCCTGCCAGGACCGGCGTCTCTTTCACGACAGGCAGGACCTCGCCGGCCATTTCCATGACCACGCTGTTGGCATCGCCATAGGGCATCAGGCCCGCGAGGCTGCCACGTCCGGCCATCCGGTAGCGGCCGGAATTGTAGATGACGATCAGATCGATGCCGCCGGCTTCCTCTCCCTTTGCCGACAGACCCGTCCCGGCGCCACCACCGATGATCGGTTCTCCGCGGGCAATCATCGCCCGGTACTTTTCAACAAGTTGCTTGCGTTCGAACATCGTCAGTCTCCTGCTGCACGGCTGCGCCGGCTGGAATGAAAGCCGCGGAAGGTTTCGACGATCAGCTCGGCGAATTCCGGGTCGTTGATATTGTGGGGAACACGGATCAGCCTGCGTTCGCTGGTCTGGCGCACGGTGTCCTCAAGTGATCTGAAAAGGGCCTCGTCCGCGGCCGGGTCATGAAAAGCCATGCCTGGCGCGTCCAGCAGCGAAACCCCGCCCTCCGGCAGGAAGAACCGTACCGGCGACGTCATTTCGTTCAGGCGGTTGCCGATCCAGCGTCCCATCTGGATGTTCTCATCCACGGTGGTGCGCATCAGCGTTATCTGCGGATTGTGCTCGTAGAAAAGCCGGCCGCGATAGCGTTCCGGAACGGTTTCGGGTGCGTTGAAATTGACCATGTCGAGCGCGCCGCAGGCGCCGATATAGGGCAGCCCCGCCCGGATCGATGCGCCAAACCTGTCGTCGTTGGCCGCAAAGACACCCCCGGCGACCATGTCGCAGATTTCCGTGGTGGTCAGATCAACGACCGCAGCCAGCATGCCGCTGTCCAGGAGCTTTTCCATGGATCTGCCGCCGACACCGGTCGCATGGAACACCAGGCAATCGAAGTCGTCTTCAAGCGCTGCCGTCACCTGTTGCACGCAAGGTGTCGTGACGCCGAACATGGTGAAACCGACAGCGGGCTTGGCATTTCGGACCGGCTTGCGTTTCGAGCGCGCCTTGACCGCGCCGGCAAGCGCGCCTGCGCCGTTGCCGAGAACTTCACGGGTGATCGAATTGAGGCCCTGAACATCGGCAACCGAGTAGAGCATCATGATGTCGGACGGACCGACATATTGCTCGACATTGCCGCTGGCGACCGTGGAGACGATCACTTTCGGGATACCGACAGGAAGCGTGCGCATGGCAGGGCTGACCAGCGCCGTCCCACCCGATCCACCTGCGGAGATGACGCCCGCGACGTCGGTCTGCGCGTGCATCCAGCGTTCGAATGCAAGCGTCATCCCGGCAACGGCGGTGCCCCGGTCTCCGGTGAAGACGCCGTTCGCGCCGCGCGGATGAAAGGCCGCGACCGCATGCGGCGGGACTTCCGCGCCCGAAGGCTTGCCGCTCGTCGACAGGTCGACAAGCCGGACCGTCAGCTCTTCGGCCTTCAGGATGTCGCGAATATAGCGCAGCTCCTCGCCCTTCGTGTCGAGCGTCCCGGCAACATAAACGGTTGCGCCTCCCCCGGTTCTCTGGGCAAAGAGCGGTGTGACAGGGGTTGCGCCCGATGTTGCGACAGCCGTGCTTGTGCGCGCCGTGTTTTCAATCACCCGGACCGGAACCGGCCGTGACCAGCGTGTCGGTGTCTTGGGATTGGAAAGATAAACCCGCTGCACATGCGGCGCGGACGACGCTGCATGATCCGTTTCGGGTTCGCGTGCCGGAGCCGGTGTTTCGTCATGCGCGTGGCGGCCGACGCCGAGCAGTGCCTGCTGAAGATCCCGGTCGGCTGCCAGCTGGTTGGACGGCAGAATCCTGTTGATCCGGCCGTTGACCATGATCGCGACCTGATCCGCAACCGCGCAGGCGACGCCGATATTCTGTTCGATCACCAGGACATCGATATCGCCTTCCTGGCCAAGACGTACCAGCATCTCGGCAACCTGGTTGACAATCACCGGTGCGAGCCCCTCTGTCGGCTCGTCCATGACAAGAAGTTTCGGATTGAGCAAAAGGGCCCGTCCTATGGCCAGCATCTGCTGCTCGCCGCCCGACAGCTGCGCGCCGCCGTTGCTGCGCCGCTCCGCCAGTCTGGGGAACACGGAATAGACCCGTTCCGGTGTCCAGGCACCGCCGCGCCGCGAGACCAGTTGCAGGTGCTCGTCGACCGTCAGCGACCGCCACAAGCGCCGCCCCTGGGGAACATATCCGATGCCGAGGCGTGCGATCTCGGCAGGGCCGAGTCCTGCCAGGTTTTGCCCGAAAAGACTGATGGTGCCCGACGCGACCGGGACGAGACCCATGATCGCCTTGCAGGTCGTCGTCTTGCCCATGCCGTTGCGGCCGACAACGGACAGGACCCCTTGACCCAACGTCAGATTGACCCCCTGCAGCGCATGGGACTGACCGTAATAGACGTTGAGGTCCTTGATCTCGAGCGCTGCAGAGGTGCGTTCAGCCATGACCGAGCCCCTCATCGCCGCCGAGATAAAGCGCCTGGACCTCTTCATCCTCTTCAATTTCGGCCGGTTTGCCTTCCTTGAATATCCGGCCGTTGTGCATCATCGTGACCGACTCGGCGACGCGCAGGGCAACGTCCATGTCGTGCTCGATGATGATGTAGCCCATGTGGCTCGGCAGTCCGGTGAGGATCTCGATCAGCTCCTGCCGCTCCGTCGGGGAGAGACCGGCCGCCGGTTCGTCAAACAGAATGAATCTCGGCGCGCCGGAGAGCGCCATCGCGATTTCCAGCTGACGCTGCTGCCCGTAGGACAGATCGGACACCCTGATGTCGCGAACGTCGTCGAGATGGACCACATGAACGAGATTTTCCGCACTGGCCATCAGCGCGTCATTGCGGCGCGGGCGGACAAAGGAGAACCGGCCGCGGGACACGCCGCAACAGGCCAGATAGACATTGTCCAGGACGGACAGGCCGGTGAATAGCAGCGAAATCTGGTAGGTCCTGCGCAATCCGCGCCGGATGCGCTCCTGCGCCGGAAACGCGGCCACTTCCTCGCCGAAGAACCGGATCGATCCGGTTGTCGGAGCGAAGTCGCCCGTGATGCAGTTGAACAGCGTTGTCTTCCCGGCGCCGTTGGACCCGAGCACCGCGCGCCGCTCGCCCGGTTTGACGATCAGGTCGATATCGCTCAGCGCCGCCAGGGCTCCAAACAGCTTGCTTACCCCGCGCAGCTCCAGAGCGTTCGCTGTTCCGGTAACGCTCAAGCGATCTGATACGGAGGTGCTGGCGGCATCCAGAAGCGTCATAGCCGGTCCTCCCCGCGATCCAGCAGGGGATCACGCTTGCGGTAGTCCTGCCAGCGGTCCCAGAGGCCGAGAAGGCCGTCGGGTGAGAAGAAGACGATAGCCAGAAAACCGAGGCCGATGAGTAACTGAAAGCGCTCACCACTCAAGCCGACGGACAGGAGAATGTCGATGGCGAAAGTCTTGAGGAGCACATAGATGAATGCACCGATGAACGGACCGACCGGGCGGCTCATACCGCCGATCACCGCGATCACGAGGATGTCGATTGCCGGTCCGATACCGGCAGTGCCCGGCGAAATCTGTGCCGACTGCCAGGTCAGCAGAATGCCTCCCGTTCCGGCGATCAACGCGGCGAAGGCATAGGCTGCGATCCTGTGTGCGTTGACGTTGTAGCCAAGGGCGGCCATGCGGCGCGGATTGTCACGCACGCCCTGCAGCGCAAGCCCGAAAGGCGCGCGGGAAATGTAAAGAACGGCAAAATAGGCAACGGCCGCCCAGAACAGGGTCAGGTAGTAGAAGGGAATGCTCTGACGCCAGTCGACGCCGAACAGGTTGGGCGGCAGGACACCGTTGAAGCCGGAGAATCCATTGAAGACAGCGTAGTTCTGACGTGTGAAATAAAAGAAGGCCGCAGCGACCGCCAGCGTGATCATGATGGTGTAGATGCCCTCGGTCCGAACGGCCAGCGATCCGACGATCGTGCCGAAGAGCATCGCGACGATCAGGGCGAGCGGAATGGCGATGTACCACGGCCATCCGAGGCTGATGTCGGTTATGGCGCTGTCGCCGAAGATGGCGACCATGTATCCCGCCAGCCCGGCAACCGACATCTGAACAAGGCTCACCATGCCGCCATAGCCGCCGAGGAACATGAGGCTGAGCGAGATCATGCCGAGAATGAACGACCAGCCGAACACCTGGTAAAGCGTGAACTCGCTGGCAAAGGCCGGCATGATCAACAGCGCAATGCAGACAACCCAGTAACCGGCAGGTATGCGCTCGAACCAGTCCCGCTGACGCGTGTCGCGCACCTTGTTTGCAGAAGGACTTTCAACGAGCGCCATGGATCACGACCTTCCCATCAGACCCTGCGGGCGGAAGGCCAGCACCAGCACCATGATCAGGAATGTGAGCACGACAGCATAGGTCGGGAAATAGACGGACCCGAACTGTTCCGCGAGGCCGATCAGAAGCGCGCCGAGCGCGGCACCCGTGATGGAACCCATGCCACCGACGATGACGACCACGAGGGACGCCAGCAGGAAGCGGATGTCCTCCCCGGGCGCGACGGACTGAAAGGTTCCGCCAACGACACCGGCAATGCCGGCAAGACCCGCGCCGAAAGCAAACACGCCGACAAAGACAAGCTGAATGCGTGCGCCGGTTGCCGACAGCATGTCACGGTCGTCGACCCCGGCCCGGATCATCATGCCGATCTGGGTGCGGTTCAGGATCAGCCACATGGCGACCCCGATCACGACGGATGCCAGGAAAATGACAACGCGGACCACCGGGTACTTCAGATAGATCAGTTCCCCCGACGAGCGCTTCACGCCCGTCACGAACAGCGTTTCCATCGGTCCGCTCAGCCAGCTCGGCGGCGAAATATTGTAGAAGTCTCCGCCGAAGCCCCAGAGCATCAGGTCCGCCATGACGATGGAAATGCCGATCGTGACGAGCGTTTGCCTGAGATCCTGACCTTCCATCCGGCGGAAGATGAAGATCTGCATGAAAATGCCGACGATGGCGACAAGAACGAACGCGACCGGAAAAGCAAGCAGCCAGAAGCCGGTGGAACTGGCGACATAATACCCAATGTAACCGCCCAGCAGATACAGCGATCCATGCGCAAGATTGACGTTGCGCATCAAGCCGAAGATCAGCGTAAAGCCGCTTGCAACGAGGAAATAGAGACCGCCGAGCGTGATGCCGTTGAAGACCGCATTCAGGAACACCTTCTTGCGCCCGATGACATCGACAAGTTCTTTCGGCCAGACGGCAAAGACCAGCCATATGAAGATGGCGATCGCCAGCAGGATAATCACCGTCCAGACCGGATGTCTTGATGCGAAGTCTCTCATCGGAAACTCCCTCCGGCAGCGGTGCCAAGACCGAAATGTTCATGCCGCAACACGCGACGTCCTCCCTAAGCTCTTTCGACGTTGAGGTCGTTGGCTCAGGAAAAGGCTACGTGCGGAGCTGCGGAATCGACGTACCCGATAGTCTTCTCTGTTGGCCCATCATCGGCATAATTGATTTTAAGCGCCGGCGAAGCGCTGAACTCACGTGACGTGTGCCACGCGGCGATAGTCGCTTGGCGGAATTCCGACATTGGACGAAAAGAAACGGGTGAAACTTGCCTGCGAGGAAAAGCCGAGATCGTAGCTGATCTCGGTCACCGACTTGTCTGTGGTCATCAGATCCGAAATCGCCTGTTCCGCCCTGAGCGTGTTGAGGTAAAGGTTCGGCGTTATCCCCATTTGCCTCTTGAAAAGCTTGAAGAAATGCGGCCGGGACAGGCCGACTTCGCGGGCCAGCCATTCAACTTCGACTTCCTCAGTATAGTT
>JBCDEN010000286.1:0-5879 GCA_039179715.1 Pseudomonadota bacterium | reverse complement strand
TCTGGATATCCGGTTCGAGCACGTCGTGACACGTGTCGATGTCGGCGAAGACGGCGTTCGTCTGCAAGACAGCAAGGGCCGGGACACCGTGTTCGATGCGGTCATTGTGACAGTGCCCCTGGGTGTCCTGAAACGGAGAGCTATCCGCTTTTCGCCGCCCTTGCCGCGCGCGAAAACGGATGCCATTGCAAGGCTCGGCATGGGCACACTGGACAAGGTTTACCTGCGTTATGAGGACGTCTTCTGGGACACGGACGTCACCTGGATCCTAACGCCGGAAAACGGACTGCCCGAAGGTCAGTTCAATCAGTGGCTAAACCTTTATCGCTATACCGGCGCGCCGGTGATCGTCGCCTTCAACGGCGCTGAGCCTGCCCGGGACCTGGCCGCCCTGCCGGATGCCGAGATCGTGGAACGGGCGCACCGGACCCTGGAGCGCGCCTATCCGTGATCCTGCCACTGTCATAAGTCGGGTTCGATGGCCGCGTTGTCCCGGCGGAAGGTGTTCCAGCATCTGGCTGTTCTGGAGAAAGCCGGGCTGATCACATAGAATGGACGAGGGGCAAGAGCGCACTCCTTGTGCGTCAGCTAAGGGCACGTGGCGGCGGCATCTTGGTTCGCACATTGGAAGACAAGCGGAAGCAGGACATGAAGATCTACGTTACCAGTGTCTTTGTAGACGACCAGGCCAAAGCCGAAAAATTCTATACCAAGGTGCTTGGCTTCCAGGTGAAGCACGACATTTCCCTGGGCGATCACCGCTGGCTGACCGTCGTATCCGCTGAAGATCCCGACGGAACGGAATTACTGCTTGAACCGAGTGTCCACCCTGCGGTCGGACCTTACAAGACGGCCCTTGTTGCCGATGGTATTGCCGCGCACTCCTTCCAGGTAAACAATCTTGATGCGGAGTGGAAAAAGCTGAGCCAACTGGGCGTCAGCTTCTTGACCGAACCAATGGACGCCGGTGCGGTCCACATGGCTGTTTTCGACGACACATGCGGGAACCTCATTCAGCTCATCCAGATGAAGGACTGAGTTTCCGCGAGAGACTTCAGGTGCGCACACGACATGTCCTCCCGGACCCATGACAACTTCTTAGGCCCGCACAAGGCGCTGCTCCCGGACGACACGGGCATTGTGCATGTGAGCCAGAAGTATCCGCCCGCCGCCAGTTCTCTGCGCTTGCAAGGCAGGCACCGAAAACTGCGCGGCGCCTTGCTTTTAACATCAAAAGGATTTAGGGACCGGGTATCGGTCTTGATTGCTGAACTTTGTAATCGCGCGCGCAAGTGCCCTAAACGATCTTCCCACTCAATGTCGACAAAACCGCTGTGCCGCGCATAATACGTGTCGCATGTACCTTCCCGTCCGATTGAAAGGATATCGTTTTGCCTATCGGAACAGTAAAATTCTTCAACACCAGCAAGGGCTACGGCTTCATTGAGCCCGAAGACGGAGCCAAGGACGTGTTCGTCCACATCTCCGCTGTCGAGCGCTCCGGCATGCATTCCCTGGTCGAAGGCCAGAAGGTCAGCTTCGAGGTGGTTCAGGACAGCCGGTCCGGCAAGTCCTCCGCTGACAACCTGCAGGACGTCTGAGCCGTCGTCGATGGCCCGGGCCTCGGTCCAGGGTGATCAGGCAGATTGGAAAGGCCGGGAGACATCCCGGCCTTTTTGTTTCGCCCTTTTTGAAAAGAAAGCGCCAGGCCGTCCCTGATCAATCCCTGCCGGACCGGATGTCCTGAACAGGCCATGTCCGTTTTCAGCTATCTGAGACGCTCCAGGAGGAACGATTCCAGCTCCCGGGACGCTGTCTGGAACTCTTCCTGCAATTTCAATCGATTAAGCTGCGAACGGCTACTGGACACAGGGTTCGAACAGGCGCTAGACAGCGGGCGCGGGCCGGGGTCCTGACCCCGGAGACCTGCCGAACACCTGCTGGATATGCGCTGAGGACTGAATTCGACATGGCGACGACGGATCATCACTTCGACAACTGGAAAGAACAACAATACGCCGCGGAGCAGATGATCCCGCTGGTCGGCCACCTCTACCGCGACTACGGCATCAACATCCGGATCTTCGGACGGCGGCTCTTGAACAATTCCGCCATCGAGATCATCAAGGCGCACCGCTATGCGCTGCAGATCACCGGGCAGGAACTGGAAGTCTCCAAGAGCCTTGAGATCGTCAAGGCCATGCTGGAGATGGACCTTGCCGCATCCCGTGTCGATCTCGGCAAGCTGTGCCACCGCTTCATGGAAGAGGGCGGCGATGCCTCGACATTCGTGCAGCAGCAGCTGGCCGGCATCAATACGGGAAGAACCTCGATCCTGCAGGAACCGCAGGACGTCGTTCTTTACGGCTTCGGGCGGATCGGACGTCTGCTCGCGCGCATGCTGATCGAACGGGTTGGCGCGGGCAACAAGATGCGCCTGCGGGCCATTGTCGTGCGCGGCGGCAAGGGCGAAGACCTGAAGAAACGCTCCAGCCTGCTGCGGCGGGACTCCGTTCACGGCGCGTTCAGCGGCTCGATCACCGTCGACGAGGAGCAGAACGCCATCATCGCCAACGGCAACACCATCCAGGTGATTTACGCCAACTCCCCCGCCGAGGTCGATTACACCACATACGGCATTCACAATGCGCTGGTGGTTGACAACACCGGCATCTGGCGCGACGCGGACGGGCTCGGTCAGCACCTGACATGTCCGGGCGCGTCCAAGGTCATCCTGACCGCGCCGGGCAAGGGCGCGATCAAGAACGTCGTTTACGGCGTCAACCATGGCGACATCACCGAGGACGACGCCATCCTGAGCGCGGCCTCGTGCACCACCAACGCGATCACGCCGGTGCTGAAGGTGATCAATGACGAATTCGGCATCGAGAACGGCCATGTCGAGACCATCCATGCCTTCACCAACGACCAGAACCTGATCGACAACTACCACAAGGGCGACCGGCGCGGCCGTGCCGCCCCGCTGAACATGGTGCTGACGAGCACGGGCGCTGCCAGCGCCGTGGCAAAATGCCTGCCCGAAATGAAGGGCAAACTGACCGGCAACGCCGTCCGCGTGCCGGTCCCAAATGTCTCCATGGCGATCCTGAACCTGAACCTGTCGCGCGAGACCACGGATCGGGAGATGAACGATTACCTGCGCGGCGTGTCGGTGCAATCCTCCCTGCAGGACCAGATCGACTACACGGCCTCCACGGAGCTGGTCTCCTCGGACCTTGTCGGATCGACCCATGCCGGCGTCGTCGACAGCCAGGCGACCATCGTCGACGGCAACCGGCTGGTTCTCTATGTCTGGTACGACAACGAAGCCGGCTACAGCACCCAGGTCATCCGCCTGATGCAGGAAGTGGCGGGCATGAAATATCCGTCGGTTCCGGAGTGAGGGGGAGAGCCGCGGGGTAGGTTGGGCCGGACTGGGCCTGAGCGTCTGACGGTGCTTGCTGGAGACTTGTGATACGCGCTGACCCGCCAGAGTGGCTGGATCGGGGCCGGGAAGAGATCATTTGTGACCGCAAAACAAATGCGCGCAGCTTGTGGGCCACAAACGGTGTGATAGCGGTTAGCTAAAAGCGCGTGCTACCCTTTGCTGTCTCGTCCACCGAGTTGACCACTTTCGAAAGAAGAAAGATTGTCACCAAACTCATACGCGTCGTGATCGCCATTCCATGGCTCTTGCCAGTCGTGCAAGCCGAAGTTTTTGTTGTCCAGGAAGCCATTCATGAAGAAATCGCAATTGGTTATCGCGTCGTAGACGGGTAAGCCAGTCACGGACCGCAGCAGGTTCGCATATGAAGTCCGTTGCCTGACAGAGCGAGAGGCATGGTGTTTCGGCAGTCAGCCGCCGGACATGAAAGTAAGTCATGGTATTCCCGAATGCCATTCCGCTGCAGACACAGCCGAGCGATGTCCTTTGGATAGGAGCAGGTCACGCGTCCCCTTTGGTGTCGTCCGTTGCATTGCGCGATATGGCTATCACCGGCAGCAGTGCAATCAGTAACAGACCGGTGGCCAGGGCGAGCAAGCCATAGTCGAGGAACGCCGCCTGGCTTGTCGTGACTTTGCCGGCCGGGTCCGTATCCTCGGGAACCGCCGCGAGCTTCGCAAGAAGGCCACTGCCATAGTTTCCAAGCGCGTGCGTCATGAACCACATGCCCATGGCGAAGCCCATCAACTCACGGGTCGCGAGGCGACTTACCATGGAGAGCCCGATCGGCTCAACGAGAAGCTCCGCAACGCTGAAGAGCAAAAAGAAACCTATCAGCCACAGGGGCGATACCAGCCCGCCAGCACCCGCAGGCGCCGAAGCAAGCGAGCAATAGGCCGCACCGAGCAGCAGAAGCCCGACGGCGAACCTGGCGCTTTCGGACGGTGTTATGTGACGCCTCGCAAGCCGGAACCACAAGATCGACATCAGTGGCGCGCCGATGATGATGACCAGCGAATTGAGCGACAGGAAAGAACTCGACGGGATTTCGAAGCCCATGACAGTCCGATCGACTCCCTGAGCTATGAAGAGCAGGATCGTATCGGCATCCTGGTTGTAGACCGCCCAGAAAATGACACCGAAGGAAAAGAGCATCAGCATGACAAGCGCACGCTGCCGGCTTTTTGCATCCAGCCGCAGAACCGTGAAAAGGAAAAAACCAAAAACTGCGGCGCAGACGACAGCGATGATCTCGCCGGCGGCAAAGGCATGAAACAAAAGCAAGTTGCTGAGCATGACCAAAGCGATTGTGCCGACCGCAAGCCACAAAATATTTGGGAGTCCGGCAAAGTCTGCCCGCATCAGCGGCCGGTCAGCGGGTGCGGCGCCGACAATGCGAAACACGCGACCACCCGCCAGCAACGCAGAGAAAGCAAGCAATTTGCCGAGCCCGGCGACGAGGAAGGCCGTGTGGTAGCCGAAGTCGCGCGACAGAAGCCCCGCGCAAAGTGCCGCGCCGCCGGCACCGATATTGATGCCCATGTACAAAAGCGTGTATCCGCTGTCGCGCCGAGGATCGTCCTTTTTGTAAAGCAGGCCCAAAAGGCTGGAGACGCTGGGCTTGTAGTAGCCATTGCCGACCAGCAGCGCGGCAAGGCCGACGAAGGCGGCCGCCTTCACACCGGTGGCGAGAAGCAGGCTGCCGCTGGCCATGATGGCAAGGCCGATAAGCACTGCCGCGCGGAAGCCGAGCAACCGGTCAGCGATGATGCCGCCGGCAAAAGTCGTCGAATAGATCAGCGCCGTATAGGTGCCGAAAAGCAGCGATGCCTCGACCTCGGAAAAGCCAATCCTGCTGACGGCGTAGGGAACAAGGAGAAATACGGCCGTATAAAAGCCGTAGCGCTCACAAAGTTCCACGAGGAAGAGAAGGTTAAAGCCTTTGGGCTGCGGCGTCATGGCGGCGGGACTCGGCGGGCGTACGCATTGCGGCTCCGTGAGTCGGGACGAAAGTACCGACCGTTGAATAGGGCCTTTATAGGAGTGCGGCGCGATTCGGCAAAGCGCCTTCTTCCGATCTGCTAAATGGGCCCTGAAACCGCCATGCGCGTGCCCACCTCCCTGCAGAACAAAAAATCTAAAAACGATCAATCAGACCGTCTAACCATATGGCAGTTTGGCCCGTGTGCGTAGCTGCCGCTCACCTCGAACGCAGCGGAGCTCTGCTTCCTGCCCATCCTGTGATAGTGCAGCGCCTCAAATGAACGTCTGCTTTCGGGTGCTGCCTAGTTGTGCTTTCCAATGAGGTTGTTCACTGATTGGGGATCAGACGACTGATCGGTGTCTTGAAGTTAATGCCACCGTGCGGTCGCTGGCAATTGTAGATATCGAGCCACCGCGGTAAGGCGGCATTTCTTTGTTCTGAGGTCTTGTA
>JBCDEN010000316.1:0-5567 GCA_039179715.1 Pseudomonadota bacterium | reverse complement strand
TTTCCGGCAGGGTCCGGTCACGCGCAGGCCTGCCGGCAGGCAGCGGCGAGCGCAGATGCGATCGTCAAGGCCCTTGCCGAGCCATGCAAGGAGAATGGCGGCATGCCGCTCTCCTGCGCCGTCGGTATTGCCTATGGCGACGTGACCTATGGCAATGTGGGATCGAGGGAGCGTCTGGATTTCACGGTCATCGGCAGCGCGGCCAATCTGGCTGCCAGGCTGAGCGAGCATGGCAAGGTCAACGGCAAGGAAATCGTGGCATCGGGAGATGTTGCGCGTGAATCCGGATTTCCGCTGGAAGCACTCGGCAGCCTGGACCTGCACAATATTGCAGAGCCTCTGGAATCGTTCGCGATCAAGACCGGCGCGACGGCGAAGGATCAGGCGGCACCGCGTCGCGCTTGATCAGCGCACCGTGTTTTCGCCCGCGAAACCGCCCATCGGCTGGTTGCGAACCAGGATTACAAGCCCGGACTTGCTCGGCTTGGTTCCCGTTTCGGCAACACCACCGTAATTGGCGCAAAGGTCTTCCGCACTTTTGTTCTGTGCGGGCGTGAACATCGTGATTGCCTGGCAATCGACACGGCGCAATTCGCTGTCGGTCGCCGGACTATCCGACAAGACAATGCCAAGCCCAGCCAGAGCAATTACGAAAGTAGAGGTGGTTGCGATTGCAAACTTGTTCATTGTCCCCGGTCCCATTTCCCGGCCGGCATCATGCCGGACCTTTCGATATGGACGGAGAATGGCGGAACGCACCTGTACTTACCCTGAAATCCGCATTCACCTAGCGTTCATGATAGGTGATTCGTAAGTTTTTGCCGAGCCCGCGCCCCATTTCGGCCTGATTTGATTCGGATTTGCTTTGGATAACCAGTAATCGCAGGTGGTTTTGAACAGGTTTATTCAAACGCCGTGGGTCGTCGCTACCGGCTGGCCCAGGCTCTTTGGCTCCGGACCTCACGCTGTTCGTCCGGGGCTGCGGTTGAGGGGCGGGCGCTCCCCCACCGTCATTCCAGACAAGGAAGGCAAGGCCGAACGCTGATCCGGAATCCAGAAATCAGCCCGCGCCAAAGGCGCGTCATGTTTCAGGAAAATGGTTCCGTGTTCGCTCCGCTCACGCAGACATCTGGTTTCCGGCTCTCGCTGCGTTCGTTAGGGGGTGAGGAAGGAGGATGATAAGGCGTTTAAAACGAAAAAGGGGCGGAAAAACCGCCCCTTGCATATTTCTGCTCAGAAACTGAATCCAGCTCAGGCAGGCTGCTGGGTCGTCTCGATCCCTTTTTCGGCGAACATGCCCTGCAGTTCCTGATTCTGGAACATTTCACGGATGATGTCGCAGCCGCCGATGAATTCGCCCTTGATATAGAGCTGCGGGATCGTCGGCCAGTTGGTGAATTCCTTGATCCCGTGTCGCAGTTCATCGTCTTCCAGAACGTTGATGCCCTTGTAGGGGGCTCCGACATAATCGAGGATCTGCACGACCTGACCGGAGAACCCGCATTGCGGGAAGTTCGGCGTGCCCTTCATGAAGAGCACCACATCGTTGGTGTCGACTTCGTTTTTTATCCAGTCATTGATGCTCATGGATGTCAGTCCTTTTGATTCGCGGGCGTGAGGCGGTCACGGCCAGTCCGATGGATCAGTTTTGCCACTGCTCTCCAGATGCGCAGCTCCATCACAACCATGATGAGCACCACCGAGAGAAGAAGCCAAACCATTCGATTTCCCTTACGTTGTCCGCATATGTGTTCCGGAACACCGCCAATTCAAGGGTGCCGGCCGGATATAACGCGCCGTTTCGGTAGCCGTGCGCTTAATCCGGTGCCTTCGTTTGCAGCGCAAGTGCGTGCAGCGCACCGCCCATGTTACCCTTAAGGGCTTCATAAACCATCTGATGCTGCTGCACACGGCTTTTGCCGCGAAAGTGCTCCGAAACAACATTCGCCGCATAGTGATCCCCGTCGCCGGCCAAATCCCGGATCTCCACCTGAGCGTCGGGCAACGCCTCCTTGATCAGGGTTTCGATCTCGTTCGCGTTCATCGGCATCGTGCATCAGTCCTCATTATATGGCTCCTCTTTGGCAATCGGCTTAAGCGTTTGCCATATAGCTTGGGAACCAATCTTCGTGTTCTTTTTTCAAGTTTGCAACGGATATGGTGAGAATGCCCTCAACAGTCAAATCCTTACCACCCGTTTTACCGATCTGCTGAGCATCGATCCCGGCGTCCAGAAGGTCTTCAAGAACCGCATCGAGCCGGTCCTGTGAAACGGTCAGGACATACCGGCCCTGATCTTCGCCGAAAAGTGCGGCATGCGCGGGCCCGTCGACCTTGACTGTTGCCCCGATCCCGCCGGCGATCGCCATTTCGGCGAGGGCAACGCCCAATCCGCCCGAGGAGACATCGTGGACGCCGGTCAGGCGCGCCGCACCAATCAACTGACGCACGATCGTGCCGCGGCGCTTTTCGGCGGCCAGATCAACGGGGGGAGGCGCGCCTTCCTCGCGGCCGAGGATCTCCGCGAGATACTGCGATGCTCCAAGATGCGTGCCGAAGCCGCCGACAAGCACGATCGCGTCGCCTTCGTTTGTAAAAGAGGCACCGGCCCGGATGGTCACGTTCGGAAGCAGCCCGACCCCGCCGATCGCCGGTGTCGGCAGGATCGCTTCGCCGTGTGTTTCGTTATAGAGGGACACGTTTCCGGAGACGATCGGGAAGTCGAGCGCGCGGCATGCTTCGCCGATCCCTTTGATGCAGCCGACAAACTGGCCCATGATCTCCGGCTTTTCCGGGTTGCCGAAATTCAGATTGTCCGTTGCCGCCAGCGGCTCCGAGCCGACTGCGGTCAGATTGCGCCAGACTTCGGCAACGGCCTGCTTGCCGCCTTCGAACGGATCAGCCTCACAGTAGCGGGGAGTGACATCGACGGAAAAAGCGAGACCCTTGCGCGTGCCGTCGACACGGATCACGCCGGCATCGCCGCCCGGCGAGGCCGCGGTGTTGCCCTGGATAAGGGTGTCGTACTGCTCGTAGACCCAGCGGCGGGAAGACCCGTTTGCGCCTCCCAGCAAGGTTGTCAGAGCCTCGGCATAGTCGCCCGGTTCGGCAATGTCGGCTGCGGACAGCAAGGGCAACCTGGCTGGTTCGCTCCAGGGGCGGTCGTATTCCGGGGCCTCGTCGCCGAGGTCCTTGATCGGCAGGTCGGCAACCACGTCGCCCTGATGTTTGACGACGAAACGCAGCGTGTCGGTGGTGACGCCGACAATTGCGAAATCCAGTCCCCACTTGCGAAAGATCGCTTCGGCTTCCTTTTCCATTGCCGGCCGCAGAACCATGAGCATGCGCTCCTGGCTTTCGGAGAGCATCATTTCGTAGGCGCTCATGCGCTCTTCGCGAACAGGCACCTTGTCAAGATCGAGTTCAATGCCGAGATCGCCCTTGGCTCCCATCTCGACGGCGGAGCAGGTCAGGCCGGCCGCGCCCATGTCCTGAATGGCGATGACAGCGCCGGTGTCCATCAGCTCAAGGCATGCTTCCAGCAGGCATTTCTCGGTGAAGGGGTCGCCGACCTGAACCGTCGGGCGTTTTTCCTCGATCGTGTCGTCGAACTCCGCCGATGCCATGGTTGCACCGCCGACGCCGTCGCGCCCGGTCTTCGCACCGAGATAGACAACCGGCAGGCCGACCCCTTCCGCCTTGGACAGGAAAATCGCATCCGAATTCGCCAGACCGGCGGCAAAGGCGTTGACAAGGCAGTTGCCGTTGTAGCGGGCATGAAACTCAACTTCGCCGCCAACGGTCGGTACGCCAAAGGAGTTTCCGTAGCCGCCGACACCGGACACGACACCGGAAACAAGATGACGTGTTCGCGGGTGCCCCGGCTCGCCGAATCGCAGTGCATTCATGGCAGCAACCGGGCGCGCGCCCATCGTGAACACGTCGCGCAGAATGCCGCCGACGCCTGTCGCGGCACCCTGATAGGGTTCGATATAGGAGGGGTGATTGTGGCTCTCCATCTTGAAGACCACGGTCTGACCGTCGCCGATATCGACGACGCCGGCATTTTCGCCTGGCCCCTGCAGAACACGCGGGCCTTCGGTGGGCAGGGTTTTCAGCCATTTTTTCGAAGACTTATACGAGCAGTGCTCGTTCCACATGGCCGAGAAAATACCGAGTTCGGTAAAGGTCGGCTCGCGCCCGATCAGTTTAAGGATACGCTCGTATTCATCCGGCTTCAGCCCGTGAGAGGCAATCAGGTCGGGCGTGATCTTAATGTCGTTCGGGATCATGTCGTTCCAGTTTCTTGGGGCCGCCGCCGTCGGGCGGGCAGCCGCAGTCGCGCAATGTTGCCGCCGTGTAGCAGATTGCGTCCGGAAAGGGGAGAGGAACGACAAACTTTGTTGTCAGGGAAAGGCTGCATCCGGCTGCCCTGCCAGGCGCAATCCACCGACCGAATCTACCCGGTCGAACAGCCTGGTTGTCAGGCGCGCTTGGCGACCCTCGACTGCAGTTTCAGGGTAACTTGCTGCCAATCGCGCATCTGGCCTTCAAGGCGCTTGATTTCCTTGTCCTTGAATGTGTTTTCCTGCCTGAGTTCTTGCACCGTATGCTCAAGTTTCATGATGCGCAGAAGCAGACGCTCAGCCGTCAATTCTTTACCTGTATCGATGTGGCTTTCAGTTTGCATAATATATTCGTGCTTTCTGGTGCTAATTCCTTGAGATTCAAGAATTTTTTTAAATACGACAATCACTTCATCGTTTAGTTCCATCGGAATCACGCATTTTTACTGAGAATTTTCAACTGAATAGGAAATTAGAAACAACCTCGCGTAGAGTAATAGGTTGTGCTTGGGTTGTAAAGACAAACAATGACAATATAACTAAAAGTTTAAGTGAATGTGGCTGTATCTGGTTTCAGGGTTAATTCCGGTGGGTGCGGACGCGGATCGTGTCCCTGCTTCAGCCGCTTTTTTCGCCGATGAAAACCACATGCTCGCTGCCGTAAAGAGCCGCATCGGATTCAGCGACCGAGACGGCAAAATCGAGCCATTGTCTGCGATCTGCGACCGGCAGGTCGGCAAGCCGCCACTCGCTTTGCGCCATCATGCTTTCAGCCCCGAAAAGGGCGCGTTGCTCAAGGCCAGTGTTGCCGAAGATGGAGGGAATCTCGGACGGGTCGACGAAATGCGCGTCGACGAAGAAATCCGTTGCAGCTGTGCGCCGGTGCAGGCCCTCGTAGAGAAATTCGTCGATCACGCTGCGCCGTTCGCTGATTGCGGACGGATCGGTCTTGAGCTGGTAGTGGGCTGCGGCAAATCTTGAAATGAAGGCGAAGACGGCGATGCCCCCGGGTTTCATGACCCTGACCGTTTCGGAGATGACGCGCTGGCGGTCTTCCTCCAACGTCAGGTGATAGAGGGGCCCAAGCACCAGAACGGCGTCGTAACCGGAATCGGGCAGTTCGGAAAGGTCGCGCGCGTCCCCAGACTGTGCCGAGTTCAGGGTCAGTCCGCGTCTGAGCGCTTCTTCCCGGGCGAAGGCGACATTTTGCTCTGAAAGATC
>JBCDEN010000219.1:0-6511 GCA_039179715.1 Pseudomonadota bacterium | reverse complement strand
GGTCGGTCAGCCGGAACCGGACGTCATTCCGTATTACATGCGTTTCATCAGGTGAAACGCTGACGCATTGCCAGGTCAGTTCGAACCTTCTAAGGAGGTCCGCGAGCATGCGGGCAAGCCGTCGGACCGTGACACCTGACCGGATACCCGGCGCACAATGACGGCATTCAGGAGCATTCAGGACATTGACACGGGTATTGATACCAACGGGTGCGCTCGGGATCAGTTTCAGCCACGAGGCGCTCATGGTGGGAATAGCGAACAAGCCGGACATAATCGCGGTCGATGGCGGGTCCACCGATAGCGGGCCGTTCTATCTGGGCGAAGGGGTTTCCAAGTATTCCGGCTCCTCGGTCAAGGCCGAGTGGCGGCAGCTCGTGCGTGCGCGCGAGGCCGCCGGGGTGCCGCTTGTGGTGGGAACCGCGGGCACCTGCGGCAGCGATTCCGCAGTGGACTGGCTGTTTGACATCACGCGCGAGATTGCCGCGGAGGAGGGGCTGTCGCTGAAAGTCGCACTGCTCTATTCCGGCCAGTCGGCAGATTCGATTGCGCAGGCCCTGGAGGACGGACGGGTGCAAGCGCTTCCGGGCGCACCGGTTGCCGATGCGGGCGTGATCCGCGCATGCACCAATATCGTGGCGCTGGCAGGCGCTGAGCAGATCCAGGCCGCAATCGGAACCGGAGCCGATATCATCATCGCCGGGCGGACCACCGACACCGCGACCATCGCGGCCCTGCCGCTGATGCGCGGCGATCATATAGGTGCAGCCTGGCATGGGGCGAAAGTCGGTGAATGTGGCGCGCTTGCCACCAGTCAACCAAGCACGGGCGTGGTCCAGATCGACTTCGATGCGACCGGATTTACCCTCACACCGATGGCCGGTGCGGCAAGGGCGACGCCTTACAGTGTCTCCGCCCACATGCTTTATGAAAACTCCGATCCCTTCACGCTCTATGAACCCGGTGGCTGCCTCGATGTCTCGCGCGCGGTCTATACCCAGCTGGACGACCGTTCGGTGCGGGTTGAAGGAGCGGACTGGCAGCCCGGACGCTACACGGTCAAGCTGGAAGGTGCGCGGCTGGCCGGATACCAGGCGGTCAGCATGGCGCTCTTGCGGGAGCGCCGCTATGTGCGCAAGGCAAGGGAGTGGGCCGACGCAATCCGGACAGAATGCCTGTCCAAGGTTTCCGGCAGTCTTGGGATCGATGCCGGCAGCTTCGATATCGAGATGCGGCTGATCGGCGTCGATGCGGTGCTGGGGGACCTGGAAACCGAAGAGAGCACTGTGCATGAAGTCGGCGTCATGGCGATTACCACGGCATCTTCCGAAGCCCATGCCAGGGAGATCGCGAAGCTCCTGAACCCTTATCTGCTGCATCACGCATTGACCCGTGACGAGCCGATGCCCACCTTCGCTTTTCCGTTCTCACCGGCCGAGGTGATGCGCGGTCCGTTATATGAATTCTGCCTGCATCACGTTCTTGAACTCGAAGATCCAATGGCAGTCTTCCGGCTTGAAACGAAGGAGTTGTGACATGACGGCGCTGGTACATATTGCAGACAAGGTCCGCTCCAAGAACGCAGGCCCTTTCTGGCTGACCATCGACATTTTCTGTGGTTCGGCCCCGCACTACGAGCATATCGTGCAGCATGTCACGACCGCGGAGGTCGCCAGGCTGCTCGCAACGGATGTCTCGGAAATAAAGCGGTTCGAAGTGCCCGACCTGCATGTGCTGAAATTCTCCTTGCCGCGTCCGACCGTCCAGGGCGCGCGCAACGACCGCGACATGCACGGCGCTCAATGGTCCAATCTGCTCGAGGAACTGGATATCCCCGCCTGCTGAAATGTCCCTTCCGGCCGCGATGCAAGATGCACGGCGAAGCGGTGTCGGCTGACAGACAGCTTCTGGTGCGTATTGGAGCGGGCGGTGCCCGCTCCCGTGAAACCTGAAAGGTCCAATTCCGTTCAGACCGGCTCAGATCATCGGGTGAGGTAACCGCCGTTGATCCACACGGTCTGCCCGTTGACCCACTGGGACTCAGGACTTGCGAGGAAGGCGACGATCGGCACGATATCGTCGATCAGCGCGAGGCGCTGCTCGGTTGACAGGCGTGCGGCATAGGCCGCCGATTGCTCGGTTTCCTGCGCATGGAAAAAGGGCGTGTCCACCGGGCCGGGTGCGAAGGAATTCACGGTGATGCGTTTCGCGCCCAATTCTTTTGCAAGCATGCGCGTGTATTCCTCTACCGGCGCCTTGGTTCCCGAATAGATCGTGTAGCCCGGTGCGGCGCCCGCAAGAAGCGAGGTGCCGGTGTTGATGATACGGCCACCGTCGCGGACACGGGCGGAAGCTTCGCGCAGGCTGTAGAACAGGCCCCTGTTGTTGATGGCATCCAGTCTTTCGAATTCTTCGTCCGAGAACTCCGCCAGGGGTTTCTTCAGGATCGCACCGGCGTTGTTGAGAACGATATCGACACCGCCAAATGCCTGTTCAGCGGTATCGTACATGGCGCGCACGTTGCCGGCCTGGCCAAGGTCGCCCATGGTCAGGGCCGCACGGGCACCCTCCGCCTCGACGAGGCGGGCGGTTTCTTCCGCCTGATCGCGGGTTTCTGCGCGGTGATAATGCACCACGACATCAGCGCCCATCGCTCCCAGTTTGACCGCGAAGGCGCGTCCCATGTTGTTGCGCGCACCCGAAACGATGGCGACTTTGCCCTCAAGGGGCCTGGCAGTTGCTGCCTGGGCACCAGTGCTTGCCGCAGCCGCGCCTGCAAGCGCTGCGATACCTGCCCCGGTCAGAACGGACCGGCGCGATACGGAATGGTTTTCGGTCATCATCTGCAAGTCTCCTTTATTGAAATGTCAAGGCCGCCATCGGTTCTGATGGAAGCGTTTGTGACGAACGCCGCGAAGCGGGCGCATGCCGGCTGGTGCCTGCGACAAGCGCCGTCTTCTTCCATCAAAGGACTGACGCGCTGCTGGCTCCTTCATCCGTGAAAAGGAACTTAGGTGATCGGAAAACCAAGCATCAGTCGTCGAGTTGACATTATGGTGTGGACGAAATTACAACACTTCCATGAAGAAGGCGGGTGAGGTTGCATTTCTGAAAGTCGTTGAGCTTGGCTCGATCCGTGCCGCCGCGCGTGCCTTGAACCAGGACCCGTCCGGCATTTCGCGGCGCATCACCCAGCTTGAAAAACGGCTCGGCACAAAGCTTGTGGACCGGAGCGGCAACGTCACGACCGCGACCGCGCAGGGGCAGCTCTACTATGAGCGATTGACGCTGATAATCGACCAGCTCGACGCCTTGGAGGCGGAAGTAAGCGGAGAGGATCTGGTGCCCGGCGGGCTGCTGCGCGTGACGTCGGCAATCGATTTTGGTCAGGAATTCGTGGCGGACTGGCTTCTCGACTATCGGCGCAGGTTTCCGGCCGTTGAGTTTGACCTCATTCTGGCCAGCGGATTTGTCGACCTTGCCCAGACCGGAATTGATGTTGCGTTACGCGTTGGCAACCTGCCGGATTCCAGCCTGATCGCGCGAAAGCTGGCCGATGTGCCACGCGCGCTGGTCGCATCCCCGGACTATCTCAGGCGCATGGGGACACCGGAACATCCGCATGAACTTGCGTTTCACGACCATGTTTTCTTTTCACCCGGCAACCGGCAGCAGCCATTGGAACTGACGGGACCTGACGGAGCCGTCGTCCACATCAAACGCGCACCAGGCGGGGTCGCGATAAACTCGGTTCGCTCAGCCGTGAAAGCCGTTGTTGACGGGCTTGGAATTCATACCGGCCCGCTCTGGGCGTTTTCCGCTCATATCGCGCGCGGCGACGTCGTTCCGGTCCTGCCCGGCTATGCGCAACGCCAGTTGCCGCTCTATGCCGTCCGGCAACCTTCGACCATCGTTCCCGCCAGAATTTCGAGTTTCATAGAGCATGTCGCGGAGAGTGTCCGGAGTGTTGATGGTCTCAATGCTGTTTCCTGAAAGAGTTGCTGCACTCATTCGATGGCGCGGCGCAAGACCCGCCAATATGCTTTGCCTGAAAAGGCTGGCCTCCCATGTCACACACGTGTGTTTGTGTGGGTGGCCGTGTCGCCCATCAGTGCCAGGACCCAGTTGGGCAGCTTGAAGTGTTCGGTGATAATTTCGTCCACGGAGAGCCATCTGCCGCCGCCGAAGACGAAACTTAGGATCAGCGCCGACCAGAGCACCGGGTATTCCCATCCGCCGCCCTCCGAAGCCCAGATGAAACCCAGCAGGAAGTGATGCCCCATGATCGTCGCCGTCATAAGGTAAATGACGGTGCAGACCGCCGCCAGGCGGGTAAAAACACCCAGGCCGACGCCGATACAGGCTGCAAACTCGATGACGCCCGCGACCAGGACAAATGCGAGGGGATTGGAAATGCCGAGCTGCTGGAACGAGGCCACATCGTCCGCACGCGTGTTCGGGCCGGCAAACAGTTTCTCGGTGAAGTGCGGTACAAGGTCGAGACCGATATAGAGCCGGATGAAGGCAAGCTGAATTGTCGGAAACGTCGCTTTTGGCCTGCCGTTGTCCGTGTTCGGATGAAGCAGCCCGTGGGCCGCGATCAGGACGAACATGGCGACAAAAAACAGGAACGCGGCGAGACAGGTCAGTTCAATCCAGGGAAGATCGGAAAGCGCGGCGATACGCCAACCGACAAGCAAGGGAAACAGCGCAAGAAGGAACACCAGCCTCGGCAGCGTCCGCGGCAGGGCGAGGTTCAACACAAGGGAGAAAGCGAGAAACGCATTCAAGAACCAGATGGCCGACGAGCTTTTGACCGCGGTCATGGCTGCGTCCGTTGCACCGAAATTGCTGTAACCGAAAAGACTTCCCACCGCAAACACCAGGGCGGTCGCCGTCAGAACAGCAGCCAGGGAACGGCAGATCAGGAAGAGCGATCGTGTCGGCATGTCTGAACTCCACTTCAAGGCCGCGTGTGTGGCGACGTCTCCCTCAGGTATGAAGCTACGTGACTTTCTTGTGAAGCCAAAACCAATTTGTTTGCACAGTCTGAGCAACCGCTCGGGAGCAGACGGACCGGTTCTCCGTCAACACGGTCTTTGCCAAGCCGCAGGTGATCACGGCGTCTACAGGCGCCCATGCCTTTCGAATCGGGCAACGGCAGGCGGCAAACGCGCATCTCTTGTTTGACGCAAGACTACCGTATCAATCTGTCGCCGTTGCCGTTGCGCTTGCGGTGCTTCCTTGCAGTGCGCGCAGTAAGCTCACACAGAGCCTGCGGGTGCTTTTTGTATCGCATCCTTTTTTCGAAAGCGTCTGATCCGGTCACTGACGGACTGAAAGGCGGCATAGAGGACGGGAATCATCAGGAGCCCGAGCGTGCTGTCCAGGATCATGCCTGCAAACACCGGCACGCCGATGGAGATCCTTCCGGCTGCGCCCGCGCCGCTCGCCAGGACAAGCGGCAGCACCCCGAGAATGAAGCAAAGCCCCGTCATGGTCACGGGCCTGAACCTCAGCTTCGCCGCCATGATCGCCGCCTCTTGAACACTGTGCCCTTCCTCGTGAAATGCCTTGGCGAACTCGACCACCATGATCGCCTTTTTCGCCGCAAGCCCGATCAGAAGAACCATGCCGATCTGCGCATAGATATCGTTGTTCAGGCTTGAAATGAACGCGAGCGGAAGCAGCGCGCCGAACAGCGCGAAAATTGTCGAGGCCATGACCGACAGGGGCAAAAGCCAGCTCTCGTACTGGGCGACCATGAACAGGTATGCAAATGCCACGGCAAGGAGCAGGATGTAGGTGACGAGGCCGCCGGCCTCGACTTCCTGCAGCGTTTCGTCGGTCCAGTCGTAGCCGTAGCCTTTCGGCAGGGACGCCGTCGCGACCTCGGCGAACTTCTGGATTGCCGTTCCGGAACTGACGCCGGCATTCAGCTGTGCACTGATCGCCGCGGATGTGAAGAGGTTGTATCTGTAGATCGTCTGGGCTCCGAGCGTCGGATCCGCACTCAGGAATGTTCTGAGCGGCAGGGCTTGCCCGTCTGCGTTCTTGACGTAGATCCCCTTGAGCTGGCTTGTGGTCTGACGGAACTGGGCATCCGCCGACATCACGACCCAGTAAACCCGGCCGTCTTTGACGAAGTTGTTGACATAAAGCGAGCCGAAACTGGCCTGAAGGGACGTGAAGATGTCGCTTATATCCACCTTGAGGGCCTCGGCCCGGTCCCTGTCAATCGTCAGGTGATACTGCGGTGCGTTTGCGGAAAAGCTGCTGAACGCGGACTGGAATTCCGGCTCCTTCATGAGCGCTGTCAGGAAGGCGGTCTTGACCGCGTTGAAGTCTTCGATGCTCTCGGACTTGTAATCCAGCAATTGTGCCGACAGTCCGCCGCTGGATCCGACCCCCTGAATGGCAGGCAGCGGGAAAATGAAGGATGTCGCCTCGGGAAAGGTCGCAAGGCTCTTGTCGAGCGACGACATGATTGCCTGCCACTGCGTATCCGCCG
>JBCDEN010000259.1:0-6130 GCA_039179715.1 Pseudomonadota bacterium | reverse complement strand
GCCGAGATCTTGGAGGAAATTTCCTCCGTTGCCTTGCCGGTCTGGCTCGCCAGTTCCTTGACTTCGGCGGCTACCACGGCAAAGCCCTTGCCGGCTTCACCGGCACGCGCTGCCTCAATGGTGGCGTTGAGCGCAAGCAGGTTGGTCTGTTCCGCGATGGTTGAGATCAGCGAGATCACCTCGCCGATATCTTCGGCGACATTGGCCAGGCCGGCGATCTGCCGGTTGGTGCGTTCGGCGTCGTCGGTCGCCTTTTGCGCGATATCGGCGGAATGTCCGACCTGACTGGTCACGCCGTTAAGCGATACCGACAATTCCTCGGCGGCTGCGGCGACTGTCTGCACGTTGGTCGTCGCTTCCTCTGCCGCGCTGGCAACCATGGTTGCCTGGCCATTGGTCCCGCGGGCGGTTTCCGTCATCGCAGAGGCCGTTTCCTGAAGGTTCCCGGTGGCAGAGGTAATGGTGTCCAGCATCTGCTTGGCCGATTGCTCGAACTCGACAACGGCTTCGGAAACCCTGGAATTGCGCGCCTCGCGTTGCGCCATCTCCTGCTGCTGTTCCTCTTCGAGCCGCAAGCGCTCGACCACGCCGTCGCGGAAGCCTGCAATGGACTTGGCGACGACCCCGATCTCGTCCCTGCGCCGCGCTTCGGCAAACGCCACCTCGGTGTTGCCGGACGCAAGCTGCTGCGCATCGTCGACGAGCTTGGTCAGCGGTTTCGTGATTGCCCGGGCGATGACGAATGCAAGACCAATTGCAAAGAGAAATGTTATCGCGCAGGCGATACCGATCTGCCACATGGCACTGCTCAGGTAGGACTGCGTTTCGGACGCGATGTTCTCGGCGTCCACGCCCGCACTTTCCTTCATGAGCGTGGCCTGCCGGCTGATCTCCGCGCCCTTTGCAAGGAGCGTGTCGTCCCGGATCGCATTGCGTTCCCAGATGACGTCCCGGACCCGCCTTGCCGCCTCAAGGTAGGAACCAATCATCGGCTCGATCTCGGCCAGGATTTCTCTGCGCCTCGGGTTCTCAACGCTTTCGTCGAGCGCTTTGAACCGATCGGCGAAATCCGCGAAGCTCTGCTCCAGCCTGTCAAAGTCTTCCGCTGCGTTCGAGGCCAGGAACTTCATCATGTAAAGGCGGCCAAGGAGAAGGTTCTCCTGCGCCTGCGCGGCAAAGTTTGCGGTGACCGGATCATTGTCTTCAGTGGCCGTGCGATTGATCTCCGTGATCAGTTTGCGCACTTCCGGGCCGATCACATCAAGCTTGTTTTTCACCAGATCATCGCGTTCGTCGTATAGGGTCGACACGGCAGCCAGTGCCGTTTCAAACGATCCGATTTCGGCGATGATGATGTCCCTGTTGAGGACGCGCTCGGGTTTGGCGATTTCCTGTTTGGCGATCTCTCCACCGGCCTTGACCTGGTTGATAAAGTCCTGCGCTTCGGCCTTGTCGCCGGCAGAACGCGAGGCGATGTAACGCAACGTGGCGCGCACCGCCTTGGCCATGTCCGCATTCAGTTCGGACGCCAGCAGCGCGTCCTCACTCATGTCCGCCAGATCCGCAACCGCGCGGGAGGACGCATTGAACTGATACAGGGAAAAAGTTCCAAAAAAGGCCAGGAAACAGGCGACGACGCCGAACCCCAGCAGCACTCTCATTTTCACGCTCATGAACCGCTCCAGTCAAATACCGTAGCGGAATACTGATTTTATCAGATTAATTGCAGGTAAAAATTCCTGCTTGTAAAAGGCGTTTCAATAATATTGAAAAAATATTTAGTCATTTTTGACAAATTATACAATTATAAAAATATATCAGAATTCAACGACACTCTATTGTTGTGAAATTCTTGTCCAATACTTCAAAATTCAAAAACACCAGTTTACGTTCGAAACCCGTGATCAGATCACAAAAAAACGGCTCACGAGGAGCCGTTTCAATTTCCATCAAACCGGTTGTCAGGGATCAGGCCTGCTTCAGCGCTTCCGCGACATCCTTCAACCGGCGAAGCGTGCGGTCGGCTTTCTGCTGAGCCGCATCGTCCTTCGCATCCGCGACATCTTCCTCGGCGTTCTTGATCGCCTGGTCGAGCTGCTCACGGCTGATTTCCGCTACCGGTACGGCCTGCTCGGCCAGAACGGTCAAGCCGCTTGCCGACACATCGGCAAAACCGCCGCGCACAAAGTACTCATCCCAGGTTTCGCCATCGCCGCGAACCTTCAGAATGCCGGGCGCAATGCTGGACATGAAGGGACTGTGGTCCTTCAGAACACCAAATTCGCCTTCGGCGCCGGGAACCACCACTTCCGCGACCTGTTCGGACAGGAGCTGGCGTTCCGGCGAGACCAACTCAAACTGGAAAAGTTCAGCCATGTGGCGTCTTCCTTGTCAGTCTTCTTCTCAGATGGCGGAGCCATCATGCTTGAACAAAACCGGACGCCCTGTCGGACGCCCGGGTCAATCTTGAAATCAGGCTGCTTCCGCTGCCAGTTTCTGTGCCTTCTCGACGGCTTCCTCGATGGAACCAACCATGTAGAAGGCAGCTTCCGGCAGGTGGTCGTATTCGCCGTCGACGAGGCCCTTGAAGCCCTTGATCGTGTCCTCGAGCGCAACCAGCTTGCCCGGGGAACCGGTGAAGACCTCGGCCACGAAGAACGGCTGGGACAGGAACCGCTCGATCTTACGGGCGCGTGCCACGGTCAGCTTGTCTTCTTCGGAAAGCTCGTCCATGCCGAGGATGGCGATGATGTCCTGCAGGGCCTTGTAGCGCTGCAGCGTACCCTGAACGGTACGCGCCGTGTTGTAGTGCTCCTCGCCGATGATACGGGCGTCAAGCATACGGGACGTGGAGTCCAGCGGATCCACAGCCGGATAGATGCCTTTTTCCGCAATGGCGCGGTTCAGAACGGTTGTCGCGTCCAAGTGGGCGAAGGTCGATGCCGGCGCCGGGTCTGTCAAGTCATCGGCAGGAACGTAAACGGCCTGCACGGACGTGATCGAGCCCTTGTTGGTGGTCGTGATGCGTTCCTGCATCGAGCCCATGTCGGTCGCCAGCGTCGGCTGATATCCCACAGCGGACGGGATACGGCCAAGAAGCGCGGACACTTCGGAACCGGCCTGGGTGAAGCGGAAGATGTTGTCGACGAAGAACAGCACGTCCTGGCCCGCGTCGCGGAAATGCTCGGCGACCGTCAGACCGGTCAGGGCAACACGTGCACGCGCTCCGGGAGGCTCGTTCATCTGACCGTAAACCAGGGCCGCCTTGGAGCCTTCTCCGCCGCCTTCCTTGTTCACGCCGGATTCGATCATTTCCCAGTAAAGGTCGTTGCCTTCACGGGTCCGCTCGCCGACACCGGCGAACACGGAGTAACCGCCGTGCGCCTTCGCGACGTTGTTGATCAGTTCCATGATGAGAACGGTCTTGCCAACGCCCGCGCCGCCGAACAGGCCGATCTTGCCGCCCTTTGCGTAAGGTGCCAGAAGATCCACGACCTTGATGCCCGTGACCAGGATTTCGGCTTCCGTGGATTGTTCGATGAACGTCGGAGCTTCCTGGTGGATACCGCGCTTGTCGGTGTGCGGAATGTCTCCGGCTTCGTCAACCGGCTCGCCGATCACGTTCATGATGCGGCCCAGCGTGCCGTCGCCGACCGGCACGGCAATCGGCGCGCCGGTGTCGACCACTTCCTGTCCGCGCACAAGACCCTCGGTGGAGTCCATCGCGATGGTACGAACCGTGTTCTCGCCGAGGTGCTGCGCAACCTCAAGAACCAGTCGTACGCCCTGGTTGTCAGCTTCCAGAGCGTTCAGGATCAACGGCAGGTGGTCATCGAACTTGACGTCGACAACGGCGCCGATGACCTGGGTGATCCGTCCGACCTGTTTGTCAGCCATATCCCTAATCCTCGTCTCGATCCCGTTTGATCGACCTGCTTCGCGTGTCTTTCACATCGCGCGGAAGAGTCGATCGACAATGTTAGTAGTCCGGCACTCTGCGCCCGGGGGCGCACAATGCTCTAGAGCGCCTCGGCGCCCGAGATAATTTCAATCAGTTCCGTCGTGATCTGCGCCTGACGCTGGCGGTTGTAGTTGATCGTCAGCTTGTCGATCATGTCACCCGCGTTGCGGGTCGCGTTGTCCATTGCGGACATGCGCGCACCCTGCTCGGATGCAGCATTTTCCAGAAGCGCCCGGAAAATCTGAACGGAAATGTTGCGCGGCAGGAGATCTTCAAGGATCTCCGTTTCGTCCGGCTCGTATTCGTAGACCGGATGAGCACCATCGTTGCCGCCATCTTCCTTGGCTTCGAAACTGGCCGGGATGAGCTGCTGCGCAGTGGGCTCCTGAGCGATCACCGATATGAATGTCGAATAGAACAGCGTGCAGACGTCGAACTCGCCGTCGGCGAACATGGCCAGAATTTTCTTGCCGATTTCATCGGCATCGCCATAGCCAACATTCTTGACGCTGCGCAGATCAACGGTCTCGATCACGTGCTGGCCGAGCTCGCGCTTCAGGGCATCGAAGCCCTTCTTGCCGACGCAGATGATCTTGACGGTCTTGCCGTCGGCGATCAGGCTGCGCGCCTTTTCGCGGGCCAGCTTGGCGATGTTGGTGTTGAAGCCACCGCAAAGTCCGCGTTCGGCCGTCGCAACGAGCAGGAGATGCACCTGATCATTGCCCGTGCCGGACATCAGCTTCGGAGCGTCGTCGCGACCCTCGAATGCTTCAGCGAGGTTGGCCAGCACGGCGCCCATGCGTTCCGCATAGGGGCGCGCGGCCTCCGCAGCTTCCTGTGCACGACGCAGTTTCGCCGCGGCCACCATCTGCATGGCCTTGGTGATTTTCTGCGTCGCCTTAACGGAAGCGATGCGGTTTCGTAAGTCCTTCAGGCTCGGCATGGCCGCCCCTGCTCCTTATCCCGGCGTGTCGTCTTAAGCGAAGTTCTTGGCGAACGCGTCGATGGCAGCTTTCAGCTTGCCGGTCAAATCGTCGTCAAGGGCCTTCTTTTCCCAGATGGCATCCAGAAGATCCGCATGCTCACCACGGAGGAACAGCAAGAGGCCTTCTTCGAAGTCCTTCACCCGGTCGACACCGAAGCCGTCCAGATAACCGTTCACGCCGGCATAGATAACCGCGACCTGTTCCTGCGTTTTCAGCGGAGAGAACTGCGGCTGTTTCAGGAGTTCGGTCAGACGCGCACCCCGGTTCAGCAGACGCTGGGTCGTGGCATCAAGGTCGGAACCGAACTGCGCGAAGGCAGCCATTTCGCGGTACTGCGCAAGTTCACCCTTAATCGGGCCGGCAACCTGCTTCATGGCCTTGATCTGAGCGGACGAGCCCACGCGGGACACCGACAGACCGACGTTCACCGCCGGACGGATACCCTGGTAGAAGAGATCCGTTTCAAGGAAGATCTGACCGTCGGTGATCGAGATCACGTTGGTCGGAATAAACGCGGACACGTCGTTGCCCTGGGTTTCAATGACCGGAAGTGCGGTCAGAGAACCGCTGCCATGCTCTTCGTTGAGCTTGGCCGCGCGCTCCAGAAGACGGGAGTGCAGGTAGAAGACATCGCCCGGGAACGCTTCACGTCCCGGCGGGCGGCGCAGAAGCAGGGACATCTGGCGATAGGCCACAGCCTGTTTCGTCAGATCGTCGTAGCCGATCACGGCATGCATGGAGTTGTCGCGGAAATACTCACCCATCGCGCAGCCGGCAAACGGTGCCAGGAACTGCAGCGGGGCCGCGTCGGACGCGGTCGCGGCGATGACGATGGAGTATTCCAGGGCGCCGTTGTCTTCCAGGACCTTGACGAACTGGGCAACGGTGGACCGCTTCTGACCGACGGCGACGTAGATGCAGTAAAGCTTGGCATCTTCGTCATCGCCTGAATGCAGTGGCTTCTGGTTCAGGAACGTGTCGAGAATGATGGCGGTCTTGCCGGTCTGGCGGTCGCCGATCACAAGCTCACGCTGGCCGCGGCCGACCGGGATCAGAGCATCGATCGCCTTGAGGCCGGTGGACATCGGCTCGTGCACGGACTTGCGCGGCAGGATGCCCGGCGCCTTGACGTCGACGCGGCGCTTTTCGGTCGCATCGATCGGGCCCTTGCCGTCGATCGGGT
>JBCDEN010000356.1:0-5034 GCA_039179715.1 Pseudomonadota bacterium | reverse complement strand
TCGACAAGAACACCGCGAACTTCGCTGCGTTGAGCCCGCTCAGTTTTCTGGCGCGCGCGGCCGACGTGTTTCCGGAAAAGATCGCCATCGTACACGGCAAGCAGCGGACGGACTACCGGACCTTCTACCGCCGCTCCCGCCAGCTTGCCTCGGCGCTGTCTGGCCTTGGCATAGGCAAGAACGACACGGTCAGCGTGATGCTTTCCAACGTACCGCCAATGCTCGAGGCCCACTACGGCATTCCGATGACCGAGGCGGTGCTGCATTCCATGAACACGCGCCTGGATGCCGCCATCATCGCGTTCCAGCTGGACCATGCGGACTGCAAGGTCCTGATCACGGACCGCGAATATGCGCCCGTTGTGAAGGAAGCCCTGTCGATTGCCACGGTCAAACCAACGGTTGTCGACTATTCCGATCCGGAGTTTCCGCAGGACGGTGAACGTCTCGGATCGCTCGACTACGAAGACTTCGTGCAGTCGGGAGATCCCGGCTATGGCTGGTCGCTGCCGGACGATGAGTGGGATGCGATCACGCTGAACTACACCTCCGGGACGACCGGCAACCCGAAAGGCGTCGTCTATCACCACCGGGGTGCCTACCTGCTCGCGCAGGCCAACGTGATCACCGCGTCGATGGCCAAACACCCGGTCTATCTTTGGACGCTGCCGATGTTTCATTGCAACGGCTGGTGTTTTCCCTGGTCGATTTCCATCGTTGCCGGAACGCATGTCTGCCTGCGCTGGGTCCGTCCGCAGGCCATGTGGGACCTGATCGCAGATGAAAACGTCACCCATCTGTGCGGCGCGCCGATCATCATGTCGACGCTGCTGAATGCCTCGCCGGACCAGAAGCGGGATCTGGAACGCGAGGTGGAGTTCTTCACAGCGGCAGCACCGCCGCCCGAAAGCGTGCTAGCGGCGATGAAAACCGCTGGGTTCAACGTCACCCACCTTTACGGTCTGACAGAGGTTTACGGTCCGGCGGTGGTCAATGACTGGAAATCGGACTGGGACGCCCTGCCGTTGGAACAGCAGGCGCAGAAAAAGGCCCGCCAGGGGGTTCGCTACGTGGCGCTGGAGGACCTGACGGTACTTGATCCTGAAACCCTTGAGCCCGTGCCGGCAGACGGCACGACCCTCGGCGAGGTGATGTTCCACGGCAACGTGGTCATGAAAGGCTATCTGAAAAATCCGGACGCCACCTTAAGCGCCTTTGAAGGCGGCTGGTTTCATTCCGGAGATCTCGGTGTCATGCACCCGGACGGCTATATCCAGCTCAAGGACCGGTCCAAGGACATCATCATTTCCGGCGGTGAGAACATCTCGTCCATCGAGGTGGAAGAGGTGCTTTACAAGCACCCCGCGGTCCAGGCGGCGGCGGTCGTTGCCCGGCCCGACGAGAAGTGGGGAGAAACGCCCTGCGCGTTCGTCGAGCTTGCTTCCCCTTCGGCCGTTTCGGAAGCGGACCTGATTGCCTTCTGCCGCGAGCACATGGCCGGTTTCAAGGCACCCAGGACAGTGGTGTTTTGCGAGTTGCCCAAGACATCGACCGGCAAGATCCAGAAATTTGCCCTGCGCGAGCAGGCGAAAAAGCTGTGAGATAAAACAAAATCGCCGCACATGGTGCGGCGATCCAAACCTTCAAAAGCAGGTATAAACTGCCTAGTGAAGCGTCTTTTCGTGCCTTATTCGCTCAATCTCGTCCTTGATCTTGAGCTTTTGTCTTTTCATGTCGGCCAATTCCAGTGAGTCTGTACTCGGGTGCATCAGAGCGTCTTCGATTTTGCGCTTCATTTCCGCGTGACGGCGCTCAAGTTCTTCGAGATGCGACTGCATTGACATGGATAAACCTCCTGTCTGTTGGCTCAACATTAACATCGTGCCACATGAAATCTGACCTTGTCGATTGCAGATTCCGCATATCTGATCCATTTCGCCGACAAAATATGCATTCATGGATCTATCCTTAGAAAACCCTAAAGAATGCTCATCGATTAACTGTCTAAAATCGCACGATAATTGCGCCTGTTTTCTTCACCGGCAGAGGAAATCACGCTGTGAACAATTCTTGGACAATTGTTGAGTCATGCCACGGTACATCGATATCAATGACGGGCGAGCATAACGGGAAAGATGCCATCTTGCCCACAACCGGCAAAATGGACTAGGACTTGATTCCTGGGCGTTGGGGAATAGAGAGCCAAATGGACACGGATGCTTTGCGAATGGAGCTTGCGCAGCTTCGTCAGGAACACAGGGACCTTGACGTCGCCGTGGAAGCGCTTGCGGGAACATCGAACCATGACGTTCTGCAACTCCAGCGGCTGAAAAAGAAGAAACTGCTGATCAAGGACCGCATTTCGGCGCTTGAGGATCAGCTTTTCCCGGACATCATCGCCTAGGACGGCTCGAACGCCGTCAACCCGGCGCGGGTGTTTTTGTCGGCATCCGCGCCATTCCGGGGTTGCGATGCTGAACGCTCTGCCTATACTCCGCGCCTTTCTGAGCCTCGGGCACTTGGAGCAAGCAATGGCAAATGCGGATGTCGCGATCATTATGGGAAGCCAGTCGGACTGGCCGACGATGAAACACGCGGCGGAAACGCTCGACCAGCTCGGCGTGAGCTATGAGGCCCGGATCGTTTCGGCACACCGCACGCCGCAGCGCATGTACGATTTCGCCAGGGGAGCGAAAGCCGAAGGTTTCAAGGTGATCATCGCCGGGGCCGGCGGCGCCGCCCACCTTCCCGGCATGACCGCTTCGCTGACCCCATTGCCAGTTTTCGGCGTCCCGGTGGAGAGCCGGACGCTTTCAGGCGAAGACAGCCTGCTTTCCATCGTGCAGATGCCCGGCGGAATTCCGGTCGGCACGCTCGCCATCGGCAAGGCCGGTGCGACCAATGCCGCGCTTCTCGCCGCCGCGGTTCTTGCCCTGAGCGATGCTGCAATCGAGACCGCGCTGGACGCCTACCGCGCCGAGCGCACGGCGGACGTCGCCGAGTATCCGGCAGACGATATCTGAAACCTTGAACGCGGGACTTCGAAGATGAGCGACAGACGGCTAAGCCCGGGCGACACCGTTGGCATTCTCGGCGGAGGCCAGCTTGGCCGCATGCTTGCTCAATCCGCCGCCAGTCTCGGACTGAAGACCCATATATTCTGCCCCGATCCGCACAGCCCTGCCTTTGACGTGAGCGCAACCTTCACCATCGCGCCCTACGAGGACGTCGATGCGCTGAACCGGTTTGCCGACGCCGTTTCGGTGGTCACTTATGAATTCGAGAATGTGCCGGGACCAACCGCCGCGCATCTGGGTGCAAAGGTTCCGGTGCGCCCGGGCGCACGCGCGCTGGAAGTCTCGCAGGACCGCCTCTTTGAAAAAAGCTTTCTGTCGGAGACCGGCATCGCCATTGCCGGCTTTGCGGAGATCAATTCCCAGCAGGATCTGGACAGCGCCCTGACCGGTTTTGGCGGCAAGGGCGTTCTGAAGACCCGGCGTTTCGGCTATGACGGCAAGGGCCAGCTGATGATCCGTGAAACGGGCGACGCCGACGGCGCCTTTGACAAGATCGGCGCGGTGCCGGCCGTGCTCGAAGCCCTGATCCCATTCGAATGCGAGGTCTCGGTCATTGTCGCCCGCGATCTCGATGGCACGTCGCGCAGTTTCGACATTGCGCGCAATCACCACGAAAACCATATCCTCAAGACGTCCACTGTCCCTGCCGGAGTGTCGGCCCGGACCGCACAGACCGCCCGTAAGATGGCCGAGCAGATCGTCCACGGACTGGATTATGTCGGCGTCATGGGTGTCGAGATGTTCCTCGTCCGGGACGGGACCGGCGAAGAACTGCTCGTCAACGAAGTCGCTCCGCGGGTTCACAATTCAGGCCACTGGACGCAGGATGCCTGTCTGACCTCCCAATTCGATCAGCACATCCGCGCCGTGGCGGGCTGGCCGCTCGGCTCGGCGGAACGGCATTCGAATGCCGTCATGGAAAACCTGATCGGGTTCGATGTTGATACCTGGACGGACGTCCTGAATGATCCCGCAACCCGGCTTCATCTCTACGGCAAGTCGGAAACCCGCGACGGGCGCAAGATGGGGCACGTCAATCGCATTACCCCGAAAGCGGACTGATTTTCAGATCCTGACCAGGCCGAGTTCCTCCCGGCGCGCGAACCGGACATTCGCGAGAAGGGCGACGCTCGCAAGGCCGCCGGCCAGTCCGAGCCACACACCGACGCCGCCCCATCCGGCCAGAAAGCCGAACCCGAGCGACAGGCTGATACCGACGACCCAGTAGCCGAACAAAGCGTAGAACAGCGGGATTGTCGTGTCGCCGAGACCGCGCAGGTTGTTGACCCCAATGATCTGCCCGCCATCTGCAAGCTGAAACAGCGCTGCCACCAGCAGGAAGGAAACGCCGTAGGCAAGGACATCCTGTGCTTCCGGGTCCGCGAAATCGAGGTAAAGTCCGATCAGCGTCTCCGGTATCGTCCAGAAAACGATCGCAAAGCACACCATGAAGAAGGTGGTGACCCAGAGCGATGTCCATCCGGCACGACCGATGCCGGTGCGGTCCCCGCGTCCGGCCGCGAGGCTGACGCGTGTCATCGCGGCCATGGACAGGCCCACCGGCACCATGAAGGTGATGGAGGCAATCTGAAGGGCGATGCCGTGCGCGGCGAGCGGCACCGTGCCCAGCCAGCCGATCATGATGGCCGAGGCGGTGAACAGCGACCCTTCCGCCACGATTGTCAGCCCGATCGGTGTGCCGAGCCGGAGGATCTGGAAAAAGACCGGCCAGTCCGACCGCCAGATGCGGCCAAGCAGATTGTAGCGGCGCAACTTGGGATGCAGCAGCGCGTAGCCGAGCAGGAAAAGGAAAGTGGTCGTCGCACTGAGGACAGACGCGAAACCCGCCCCGACCAGCTCAAGCCTTGGAAATCCGAAATGACCGAAGATGAGCAGATAGTCGAGGATGGCATTGGCGACCGCACCTGCGATCGTCGCCCAGAGCACGACCTGGGTG
>JBCDEN010000728.1:0-2350 GCA_039179715.1 Pseudomonadota bacterium | reverse complement strand
CGGCTGACCGGGCAAAAAGCCCGCTCCGCACACCCTTCCTAACGGGATTTCGCCATTTCGCATGCCATTTCAGTCTCATTTATGGGTCCGTACCCTAGCCCTTGCGCCCCTGGCCCTGCTCCAGCCGTTCAACCAGATCCTTTGGCACCATGGGCTCGTTCAACAAGGTGAGCAAACGCGCCTTGCGGTTTTCGGGCATGTTTGAACTTGTCAATTGCGCGATCAATGCCGCACGTCTTTCCGGTTCCAGGGCCACAAGGTCACCGGCAGGCTGTCCGGCCGCTTCACCGGCGCTCGCTGTCACCGGCGCGTCGGTCTGGGGACCGTCACCGCGGCGCGGTGACACCTTCAGGCCCTTGCCGAGCTGCGGAAGCCGTTCGCGGACATAGTCGGACCCGAACGGAACGTCTGCGAGCAAAACGTCATTGGCCATGCGCCTCAGGACGCGCGCCCTGATTTCATCCAGGCGTTCGTCTTCGCCGACGATCAGAAGGCGCCCGTCCTCCGTTACCGCCGCAGCCGGCACCGCAACAACATTGGCAAGCTCCGGCTCCTCGACGGCAACCCTGACGAAGTCTCCGGGGCGCAGGACCGTTCCGGCCTCGATCTCCAGCATGGCGAAGAGCGTTCTGCCCGCTTCCCCTTCCGACACGATCGCAGCCGCCCTGTCGATGCGGCCCGGTACGTCAACGGATCGGCCACCGAGTTGCAGCGTGACGGTAACGGGTGCCTTGATCAGTCTGCCGCTCTGGTCGAGAAGGCGCGAGAACTCCTCGGTAGAAAGCGAGAACTTCACTTCAAGTGCCGTGGGGTCGATCAGCATCGCCAGCGTTTCGGAAGGACTGACACGCCGCCCGAGCGTGGCGTCGACCTCCGCCAGGTATCCGTAAAACGGCGCCGTCAGCGTGGTTTCCTCCAGAACCCTCTCGGCATCCTCAAGAGCCAGGTTGGCACGCTGAACCGTCAGATCCATCCGCTCCACGCGCCTGCGCGCAGCAATCACCGACTGCAGGCGGTTGTTCAACGACTGTTCCAGCGACGCGACTGCCAGTTCTTCGGTTTCGACCTGCACGGCGGTCGAGTAGCCCTTGTCCTTGAGTTGCGATTGGCGTTCGAGAGCCTGTCTGCGAAGATCCAGCTGACGGCGCGCGGCCTCCAGCTCCTGTTCCGCAACAATGATCGCTTCTTCCGCTTCAGCCTTTTGCGCTTCGGCATCTGCCAGCGCCGCCTCCGCGTCGAGGAACTGGAATTCCGCGTTCGCCGGATCGATCCTTAGAAGGAGTTCACCTTCGGCCACGGCGGCACCGTCACGAAACTTGCTCGCAACATCGACCAGGCGCCCTTCAGAACTCGCTCTCAGCTGGAGGGTTCGCCAGCTTTCGATTTCGCCATAGGCAATCGTCACCGGGCTGATCGACTGCGGTGTAAGCTCTGCGACATTGACGGTGTAACTGCGCTCGCGCGCCGACCGCTCACGCGCGGTTTCTTCGGCCGTCATTGCACCATACAACCTGTAGGCTCCGATACTTGCGAAGCCGACCATGATCGCCATCAATGCCAGACCGACCAGTCCGCGCATCAAAAACCGCATTCACCTCTCCAATCGAACTGTCACGCCAACCTGCCAGGAGCCCTTTCCTGACACCCAATATGGCGCCGGGACCCAGTTTTACCATGGACTTGGAGCAAATTTCGTAAAAGCTTGTATCCACTTGTAACAAAAAAACCGGCCCCTTCCGGGACCGGTCTTTTTTGAAATCCGATGTGACGGGTGTCAGAACTTGTATCCGACACCGAAGCGCACAAGCTGATTGCTGAAGTCCGACGTCACACCAGTCCCGTTCAGGTTGAAATCCTGGTCGCCGAAATCCTGGTAGGCGTAGTCCAGGCGCGCGGTCACATTGTTGGTGATTGCCGCTTCGCCGCCGACACCAAGCGTCCAGCCGACCGCAGTCTTGCTGTCCTTGTCACTGTTGCCGGATACTTCAAGATCCGCCAGTGCCAGACCACCTGCACCGTAGACCAGATACCGGTCGAAGGCATAACCGATACGGGCGCGGATGTTCGAGTTCCAGTCCGACTTGGACGTGAGCGACACACCGCCGGCCGTCTTCGAGTCTTCCAGATCGGACAGGGTGAAGTCCGCTTCCGCACCCAAAACGACGTTGGGCGTCACCTGGTAGTTGTAGCCGGCGTAAAGACCGCCCGCGACACCGTTGGCATCGGTATCGATACTGGTTCCGCCAAACCGGTTGTCGAAACTGCCGAAAGACCAGCCGAGGTTTCCACCAACATAAATGCCGGTCCAGTCGATGCTCTGCTGCTGAGCCGGAACCGCCTCATAGGCCGG
>JBCDEN010000803.1:0-1971 GCA_039179715.1 Pseudomonadota bacterium | reverse complement strand
GGCCGATGCTCTTGCTCTTTGCCGTTGTCCTCAGCGCTGCTGCCGTAACGGCCGTGGGTCCGCTCATGTTTCTGGGTGTCCTCGCACCGCACATCGCGGCGTTTCTGTCACCGGCGACAGGCCGGGCCCGGCTGGTGTTGTCGGGGCTGATGGGCGGTATACTGGTTGTTGCCGCCGATACGCTGACCCGTGGTGTTGCTGTTGGCCTGCCCATGCCGCTCGGCCTCAGCCTGACCATCATAGGTGTTCCGCTCTTCATTATCGCACTGCGCCTTCAGGCGCTCCGCAGGTTCCAGTCACATTGAAAGGTGCGTCATGCGTCGTCTTGTTCTTTCCTTCATCGCGGCAATTCTCGCAACGGGTCCGGTCTGGGCGGACGAACAGCTGGTAAGCGACGACACCGGGCGTGAGGTCCTGGTGCCGCAACAGCCGGATCGGGTCGTCGTCATGCATGAACCGCTGCTCGGCCTGCCATTGATGGATCTGGGCGTCGACGTGATTGGCAGCTACGGCCGCGCGGACGACGGCAGCTTCGTGATTGCCGTCGATTTTGTCGATACGGTTCTGGGTGACGGGAGGCCGAAACCGAGCGGTTTCGGCCCATTTGGTCAACCAGACCTTGAAAAGCTGAGGGCTCTGGAACCGGACCTCATCATTGCAACCGAACTGGATGCAGGCAAACTGGACCAACTCACCACAGTAGCGCCCGTATATCTGCAGAACGTTTCCCGTACCAAGGTGCGCGGCATCGAAATTCAGGAAAACCTCGCCGCACTGGTCGGTCTGACGGACGTTTTCAAGTCCCGAAAGGCTGCATATCTGGACCGCCTGTCGAACCTTCGTGAAACATTGCCTGATGATCCCGCGGGCCAGACCTATCTTCCGGTTTTTCTGACCGACCAGCTCAACATTGTCGGAGATGCTTCCGGCATGGTGCAGGCTCTTGAGGATCTCGGTCTCACGCGATTGAATTTGGACGAGACAAGCGAGCGCGCGGCAGGCGGTGGTTCCATGATGCTCATGCCGCTGAGTGCCGAGACCTTTGGCAGGCTCAATCCGGATATGCTGGTGTTGCTGAACAGTTATATGGACCCGGACCGCGGTGAGGCAGGGACACGTGCCAAACTCGATCGCATCGTTCCTGGCTGGCACAAGTTCATGAGACCCAATCTGGAAAACCGGATTCTGTTCGTCGATCCGGCAAAGGTGATCACTCCAACACTTGCAAGCGCGAACCATATGCTGGATGCGATCGAGCGCTGGCACCGGAAATCACCCTGAAGCAGGCGATAGCTGATTTTTCAAGCGCCCGACCGGTGCGCAATTTCCCACTCTGCCAGAGCGCATAGACGGCTTGCGACGCCGCAATTTTCCTTGAAGGCGAACAAACCGGAAGCCCGGCGTTGCATTTCGGCATCGCCAGGCTTCTTGATCTTGGCCGGCTTGGTCCGCCGAGGGCTTCTCAGAACGTGGCCTTCGCCCCGATCCCGAACATGCGCGGCGCGGTCATGGCAGCTTCCGTTGCGCCGGAAACCGTCCGGCTGGCTTCCAGATTGGTCGGAACCCGTTCGTCGAAGATGTTGTCGACATATCCATAAATCTGCAGATTCTCGTGGATCTGGTAAGTCGCTCTTGCACTGGCGATCGTATAGGGATCGACCGCATAAGCCGGTGTGTTCAGATCGTCTGAATAGTAGCCGTCGAAGTGCTGGACATTTGCGGAAAGCATCAGGTCTTCCAGAACGCTCCACTCAACACCTGCGCCGAGTGAGTAACCGGGCGCGTCGCCGAATTCATTTCCTTCAACGCTTGGCAGACTGTCGAATTGCTCGATTTCCGTGTGCAGCACGCCAGCATTTGCGGTGATGCGCAGGTTGTCGTGCACCTGATAACTCATCGCAAATTCCAGACCGTATGACTGCGCCCGTTCCGCATTCAGCGTCACGAGGTTCGGGAATGGACCCGCCGAGG
>JBCDEN010000808.1:0-1936 GCA_039179715.1 Pseudomonadota bacterium | reverse complement strand
GCCATGCCATCCTGCCCGGGATCGTGGTTGCCTATATCTTCGGCATCCCGCTCTTGATCGGTGCGTTCGCGGCCGGAATGATCTGCGCCCTGGCAACCGGGTATCTGGCGGGCAACAGCCGGGTGAAACAGGATACGGTGATGGGTGTCGTGTTCTCCGGCATGTTCGGCCTCGGCATCGTGCTTTACGTCGCAATCGAAACCGGCGCGCACCTGGATCACATTCTTTTCGGCAACATGCTCGGGGTTGGCACAGCGGATCTCATCACCGCCGGCATCATTGCGCTTGGTGTCAGCGCGGCGCTTGTCCTGAAGTGGAAGGACCTCGTCCTGCAAAGTTTCGATGCCGCTCAGGCGAAGGCATCGGGCCTGCCTGTCAACCTGCTCCACTACGGGCTTCTGGCGGCGCTGTCGCTGACCATTGTGGCCACCCTTTCGGCCGCAGGTCTTATTCTTGCCATCGGACTGCTGATCGCGCCCGGGGCAATTGCCTTCCTGCTGGTCAGAACCTTCGGGACCATGCTCTGGGTCTCCGTTCTGGTCTGCATGGCGTCCATGCTGGCAGGGACCTATGCCAGCTTCTTTCTCGACAGCGCCCCCGCGCCAACCATCATTCTGATCCTGACCTTCATGTTCATCGTGGCCTTCGTCCGGCGGCTTGTACTGACGCATCTGGCGTCAGCTGCGAAAACCGTCTGACGGGAGTTCCGGTCTGAGCCTGCTGCAGACAAGGAAGTACGGCCGGGACAAATAAAGACATCGGGAACGTCTTGAAAGTGTCGATTGGGCGGGTGATGAAAGCCCCAAAAACAGACTGTGCGTTATATCACCCGCACTCTCCGAGATAGTTGGAAACGGCTCCCTGACGCATGCTAGGCGCATTGCCGTAGACGCAATTGGCGGTCGCAACTGACACCGGTTCCGGCCTCGCATGCGATCAAAAGCGGCTGAGTATTCGTTGGGAGGAACGGATGAAGAAGCATCTCCTGGCCGCTGTCTCCGCGGCTGCATTTCTTTCGACCGGCGCAGCTTTTGCGGCGGATCCCTTGAAAGTGGGCGTACTTGCAACGCTTGAAGGCACATACACGGTTCTCGGTGAGGACGGTGTTCGCGGTCTCAAGACGGCAATGGCCGTCAAGGGGTCACAGGCCGGCGGCCGCGACATTGAACTCATCATTCAGTCGACGGACGCGTCGCCCGACAGCGCTGTGCGCGGTGCACGCAAGCTGGTCGAACAGGACAAGGTCGATATCGTGATCGGACCGCTCTCCGGTTCCGAGGGCATCGCGATCCGGGACTACTCCAAAACCCAGCCGCAGGTCACGTTCCTGAACGGGATCTCAGGCGCGCAGGAAACCACCTACGTCACACCGTCCGACAACTTCTTCCGCTTCAACACGGATGGAGCGCAATGGTCTGCGGGCCTCGGCGACTACGTCTTCAATGAAAAGGGCTGGGAAACCGTCGCGACGATCGGTGAGGACTATTCTTTCATCTACACGCAGGTCTTCGGCTTTGCGCTGGAATACTGCCAGGCTGGCGGTGAGATCACCGAACGTTTCTGGGTCCCGCTCGGAACCAAGGATTTCGGCTCGATCATCGCCTCGCTCCCCGATGACGTGGATGCGATCTATCTCGGCCTTGGCGGCGGCGACGCGGTCAACTTCCTGAACCAGTATCAGCAGGCAGGTGGCGACGCCAACCTGATCGGCGGTTCCATCATGGTGGATGGCACGGTTCTGAACTCCAAGGGTGACGCAAAGAACGCGCTCATCGGAACACCGTCTGCGGGGCCGCAGGCCGATACCTGGGATGACGCAAACTGGAAGACCTATGTGAAGGCCTACCAGGACGCGTTCCCGCCGGATCAGCGTTTCCCGAGCCCGTCATTGCTGGCAACGGGGTACTACAACGCGACCAGTGCTGCGATGGCCTGC
>JBCDEN010000449.1:0-4225 GCA_039179715.1 Pseudomonadota bacterium | reverse complement strand
GAATGCCTGTGTTCATGTCGGGCGCGACAAGGCTTCTCGGCAGCCAGGCCACGCCCATGCCGTCGCGCGCGCGGATGCGAAGGGCCCCGGCCATCGAGTTTTCGTAAACAATCCGCAGCCTGTGGCGCAACCCCCTGCTTTCGAACAAGGTTTCAAGATGACGTGCAATCGGCGCGTCCTCGCCGAACCTCAGAAACGGCATTTCGATGCCGTCCGCGCTGAAGCTGAAGAGAGGCGTGCCGTCGGATTGCGGCTTGGACACGGGGATCAGGCTGTCATAGCCGATGGTAAGCGCATCGGCGGTGTTCGTGTCACCGCCGGACCTTTCACCCGGATGGACAGTGTAGCGAATGGCCTGGCTCTCATAGGCAATGACGAAATCGACATCGCCATTCTTCAGATCGCGCATGCAATTGGGAAGATCGTCCGCCCTCAGACGTGACAGAATGGGACCATAACTTTCCTCGAAACTCTGCAGCCATGCGGGATAGAAGCGCCAGCCGATGGAATGCTGCGCGCCGAAGGTCACGACATACTTGTCGGGCAGAGATTGTGCTTCAAGGATCTGGCTGCGCTCCTGCTCGATCCTGTCCAGGGCCTGCTGCCCGGCCTCAAGCATCTGCAGTCCGGCGGCCGTGAGACGCACCGGTTGCCGCGACCGGTCGACAAGTGTCACGCCGATCCAGCTCTCCAAAGACCTGATCCGCCGGCTGAAGGCGGACTGGCTCAGATTGCTCAGATCCGCAGCCTGGGAAAAGTTGCCTGTCTTGTGCAGGCGGGAAAGATCCCGGAACAGATAGATATCCATGAGAGCGCACGATATTGCAAAATTTGCATAATGTCATGCAAACATAGTATTGGATTTGCGCCGGAATTTGCCTCAATTTTGAGCTTGAGGAAAATCTAAGCAGAGCCATAACATGTCCGTTGAAAATCTAGCGCCCAACGCAACAACGCGGATCGAATTCAACCGTTTCCCGAGGGTGGATTTGTGTCATCAACCAACGCCCATTGAAGAAATGCCGCGCCTCGGCGCGCTTCTGGGCGGACCGAAACTCTACATCAAGCGCGATGACTGCACGGGACTTGCGACCGGCGGCAACAAGACACGCAAGCTTGAATTCCTGATGGGCGAAGCGCTGCGCGAGGGCGCGGACATGATCGTCACCCAGGGCGCGGTTCAGTCCAACCACGTGCGCCAGTCCGCGGCCGCGGCCTGCAAGCTGGGAATGAAATGCCACGTACTGCTTGAAAGACGCGTTCCCGGCCGGGACGACAGCTACGAGAAAACCGGCAATGTCTTCCTGGACAAGCTCTTCGGAACCACGTTCGAGTTCCGGCCCGACGGCCTCGACATGAATGCAGAAGCTCTGGAGGTCACGGCGCGTCTGCGGGCCGACGGGCACAAGCCCTATTTCATTCCGGGCGGTGGCTCCAACGCGACCGGCGCTCTCGGCTATGCCAGTTGTGCGCAGGAAATTGTCGACCAGTCGAACCGGAGCGGCCTTCATTTCCAGTGGCTGGTCATGGGGACCGGCAGTTCCGGGACCCAGGCAGGGCTCGTCGCGGGGTTCCGGATTCTGGAGTATGATCTGCCCGTGATGGGGATCAGCGTGCGCCAGCCGAAGGAGCGCCAAACGGGCGCGGTTCTTGCGACGACACGGAAAACGCTGGCTCATCTGGGAGGCGCCGACATCGAGGCGGCGAAGATCCTGGTCGATGACGGCTATGTCGGCGAGGGCTATGGCATCCCGGCACCATCTACATTTGAAGCAATCCGGTTGACGGCACGTCAGGAAGGTATTCTCCTAGATCCCGTCTATTCAGCAAAGGGCATGGCCGGCCTGATCGGTCTTGTCCGCAGCGGGTTTTTCAAACCGGAGGACAATGTCCTGTTTCTGCATACCGGGGGATCGACGTCCCTGTTTGCCTATGAAGATCAGATTTCCGAGGACCTGGCTTAAGCGCAATCATCAAAACTCAAAAATACAGGTCACCGGCACCATCCACCAGAGGAGTGAACCATGAAATCAAGTTTTAAGTCTCTTACATTTGCAACCGCATTGAGCGTGTTTGCAGTTCCGGCTTTCGCATCCGAGGAAGTGAAGATCGGCGTTCCGTCCTGGACCGGCGCTCAGGCGATCGCGCACCTTCTTGCCGCCGTTGTTGAAATGCGGATCGGCGGCAAGGCGGAAATGGTTCCGGGCAACAACGCGACGATCTTCCAGGCGATGGACCAGGGCAAGGGCGATATTGACGTGCACCCCGATGTCTGGCTGCCGAACCAGGAGAGCTTCACCAAGAAATATGTTGACGAAGCGGGCACCGTGACCCTGTCCTCCAACCCCTATGAGGGCAATCAGGGTTTCTGTGTCTCCAAGGATTTCGGCAAAGCCAACAACATCACCGACATCGCCGACCTCGGCCGCCCGGACGTTGCTGAAAAGATGGATAGCGACGGAAACGGCAAGGGTGAAATGTGGATCGGCGCACCCGGCTGGGCATCGGCCAATGTCAACGAAGTCAAGGTGCGTGACTATGGCCTGATGGACTTCATCGAGCCGATCCGTGCCGAGGAAAGCGTCAAGACAGCACGGGTCAAGGACAGCATCGCGAAAGGTGAGGGCTATGCCTTCTACTGCTACAAGCCGCACGCGGTCTGGTACATGTTCGACGTCGAGATGCTCAGCGAGCCGACCTATGACCCGGCAAAATACGTCATGGTCCAGCCGTCCGACGATGCCGACTGGTTCGAAAAATCCAACGTCGAAACAAAAGATGCGCTGAAGAAGGTCCAGATCGCCTGGTCCAATTCGCTTGCAGACCGTTCACCGGCCATTGCCGAGTTCTTTTCCAAGTTCTCGCTGACCGCCGATGACGTCAGCGGTTTCGCCTTCGAGATCAGCGGCAACGGCAAGGATCCGGCGGACGTTGCGCGCGAATGGGTTGAAGCCAACCCGGATCGCGTCGATGCCTGGCTCGGGCTCTGATCTGCGGACTTTGCAAACAAGGCGGTGCCGGTTCAACCGGCACCGCACTGCCGTTACCAATCAATTCTTCCAAATGCTGCGGGGCGCCTTGATCCATGAATGATGAGACCGTCATCGAGATCTCCAATGTCTGGAAAATCTTCGGCGCCGACCCGAAGGCCGCGCTCAGCGCGATCCTCGAGGAGGGGCTGACCAAGGCGGAAGTTCTCGCCCGGTACAATGCCGTGGTCGGCGTTGCCGATGTCAGCCTGCATGTCAATCGCGGCGAAATCTTCTGTATCATGGGTTTGTCGGGCAGCGGCAAGTCCACACTGGTTCGTCATTTCAACCGGTTGCTGGAACCGACCTCGGGCAAGATATTGATCGAGGGAACGGATGTCATGGCGCTCGGCACCAGGGACCTGCAGTCGTTCCGCAATCGCAAGATCGGCATGGTGTTCCAGAATTTTGCGCTGATGCCGCACCGCTCCGTCCTGGACAATGTCGCCATGCCGCTGGAAATCCGGGAGGTTTCCAAGAACGAACGCATGCGCCAGGCCGCCGCTTTTCTCGAGATCGTCGAACTGGGTGCCTGGGGCTCCAAATACGCGCATGAGCTTTCGGGCGGCATGCAGCAGCGTGTCGGGCTGGCCCGCGCGCTCGCCGCAAATCCGGATGTCCTGCTCATGGACGAACCCTTCAGTGCCCTCGACCCGCTGATCCGGCGCCAGTTGCAGGACGAGTTCATCCGGCTCAGCCAGATCCTGAAAAAGACAACCGTCTTCATCACGCACGATCTCGACGAGGCGGTGCGTATCGGCGACCGCATCGCAATCATGCGGGACGGACGGGTCGTTCAGATCGGCACGGCCGAAGACATCGTGATGCATCCGGCCGACGACTATGTCGCCGACTTCGTCGCCGGGATCTCGCGGCTGAAAGTCGTTCGGGCGCACGCGGTGATGCAGCCGCTGGCCGAGTATACCGGCGCGAACGGGCCCGTACCGGAGGGCGCGCCGCGCGTCGGTGAAAGCGAAACGCTCAGCACGCTCATCAACATGGCAATCGATACGGGCGATGCGATCATCGTCGAGGACAATGGCGCCGATATCGGCGTGATCACGCGGGAAAACATCCTGAGAACCGTTATCGAGGGGACAGAGGTATCATGATGGACCAGATCAACACCCCCCTGACCGACAATGAAGCCGAAGCGGCCCGGCTCTATACCGAGGAGCGCCGCAAGAACATCGCCG
>JBCDEN010000014.1:0-16979 GCA_039179715.1 Pseudomonadota bacterium | reverse complement strand
GTCGATCCTCGCAACACTGTTGCAAAGACAGTCCCCGAAACCCGCTGCCGCCATCCTGCCGGGGGCGGCCGCGATCACACCGAGATCCAGAAAAACACCCTTGGGTGCGTGCGCCGGCAAGGAGATCTTCAGTCCGCTCGGCAACCCCATAGACGCCGTCGTCGACGCATACCCGTCCATCGAGGCGGCTGTTCCGAAGACACAATAGGGCCGGCCATCCTTGGCGGTGACTTATTTGGTCAGGTCGTTCACCGTCCCGGAACCCACGGCGATGACGGAGGAGAAATCCTTCAGCCGCACTGCCAGTTCATCGGCCGCGTGCACGGTCGCGTGCGGCTTGCCTTCCAGCAGGATTTCACTGACCGTCATGCCTGCGCTTTTCAGATTGCCGGCGATCCGTGAACCAGCGGCATCCCAAGTGTTGGCATCGGCGACCATCGCGGTTGAATCGCCGATGCCCACGGAGCGCACGAGGGCTGCCTCGGCTCCGTCAATCGATTCGGAAATAAGGATCTTGTCGACCGGTGCTCTCGGTCCGGTCTCACCGGTTTCCGGGTTGACCCAGCGGCCGAGATACACGTCCTCAATATGCTCCATCCAACCGTTTTCCGGCCGCTCTGGTAAAGAGGGAGTCTGTTGACTTATTGAGGGCATACAAGACCTTTCAGCTTATGAGTGACAAATGACAGCATCTATTGACATTTGTCAAATCGAATTTCAAACTTCACGGATCGCAAAGGCGAAAGCAAAACAATGTCAGACAAGCAAAGCGACGGTTCAGGTGAGGGAAATGTCAGATTTGTCGAGGACACGACCGCCTGGGCGACCTGGCTCTATTACGCGGAATCTCGCACGCAGGCGGAAGTCGCCAAGGCCCTGGGCGTGTCGCGCGCGTCTGTCGCCAACTATCTCGCGGATGCCCGCAGGCGCGGTCTTGTCACCATCAGTCTGGCACCCGGCCTTCTGGAACAGGCGGAGCTGAGCAAGAGACTTGCTGCCCGTTTCAAATTGAAGGGTGCGTTCATTGCGCCTGAAATCAGCGAGGAAGACAACGATCCGACCCAGCTCCGAAAGCGCCTTGGAATTGCCGGTGCGCAGATCCTCCTCTCGCGCTTGCGCAAGGACATGACGCTCGGCGTCGCATGGGACCGGACGATGCTGGAACTGGCAAATGCACTGCCAGAGAGAAATCAGGAAAGCCTCCGGGTGGTGCAAGTCTCGGGCAGCTCACTCGGGGACGATGTCACGTCGCCGGAAGCCTGCACGCTGTTCATTGCGAACCGTCTCGGCGCAAAGTGCCACAATTTCCATGCCCCTGCCGTCGTGACCACTTCGGACCTGCGCACCGCATTGCTGCGCGAACCATCCTTGAAACGTCATTTCGAACGGGTTCACAGCTGCACCACGGTGGTCTTCGGCGTTGGCGAGCTCAATGACGAAACCAGATGGGCGGATGGCAACAATCTCATACAACCCTCCGTCGAGGACTACATGAAGGCCGGCGCGGCGGGTATCGTGATCGGCCGGTTTATAGATGCACGCGGAGAGGCCCTGGAAGGTCCGCTTTCGGAACGGCAGATCGGAATGGAACTTGAAGACCTAAAAGCCGTTCCCGAGCGCATCTGCGTTGCCGGCGGAAAAGAAAAGATGCAAGCGCTTAAAGCCTGCCTGACCGGCGGTTATGTCACCGATCTGGTGACGGACAGGGCCACGGCCGAAGCATTGCTGATGGAGGATACATGACGAAGGATCTGGTGATCGGGCTCGACAGTTCCACGCAATCGGCAAAGGCCGTCGCCTGGACAAGAAATGGAACGCCGGTTGCCGAGGGCCGTGCGTCCATTCCCCTGTCGCAGCCGCAACCCGGCTGGGTCGAACAGGACGTCGAGGACTGGTGGTCCGCCGCGTGCACGGCCTTGCAGGACCTTGCCGGCAAAATCGACATGTCCCGTGTCGCCGCGCTTGCCATTTCGAACCAGCGCGAGACGGTCGCCTTTCTCGACGCGGACGGAAACGCCCTGCGTCCCGCCGCGCTGTGGCTTGATGAGCGCGCCCGCGCGGAGGTCGGTCTTTTGAGCCGCGAGATCGGCGCCGAGAAACTTCACAATATATCCGGAAAACCGATCGACATTACGCCGGTGATCTACAGGCTGTCATGGTTTCGCCGCCACCAGCCGGAGGTCCTGGATCGGGCCGCAAAGGTTACCGACGTCCATTGTTTCCTGACCGGCCGTCTTACCGGCAACTGGATGTCCAGCTGGACCAGCGCCGACCCTTTCGGCCTGCTTGATATCGAGCGCATGACTTGGTCGGAAGAGTTCCTCGCTCATCTGGGCATCCGCGCTGATCAACTCGGAACGCCGGTGCGGCCGGGCACGGTCACGGGAACAGTCACGGCCGAGGCGGCCGCCAGCACCGGCCTGCCCGAGGGCTTGCCCCTCGTTGCCGCGGGCGGCGACGGTCAATGCGCCGGCCTCGGCGTCAACGCGGCCCGGGAAGGCGTCGTCTATCTCAATCTCGGCACCGCACTCATCACAGGCGCCTGGGCGCCCGATCCGATGATCAGCCTCAATTGGCGCACCATGACCTCTCCCACCGGCAACGGTTATTTTCTGGAGGGATGCCAGCGGGCCGGTGCGTTCCTGATCAATTGGTTCGTCGACACCTTCGCGGGCGGGCGCGACGACCCGTCGGTGTTTTCAAAACTGGAAGCGGAAGCGGAGGCTATTCCGGTTGGCTCCGAAGGCGTCACGGTGTGCCCCTATCTGACGGGATGCATGGACCCTCACTGGGACACCGGTGCCCGCGCCAGTTTCAACGGCCTGTCCTCAAATCATGGCCTTGGCCATCTTTACCGGGCCGTTCTGGAAGCCATGACACTGGAAAGCGCGCGCGCCATCACGGCGATGAACGAAAACGGGCTCAAGATCGAAAAGATTGTCGCTGTCGGCGGCGGCGGCAACAGTGCCCTGTGGACACGGATGTTTGCCGATGCGACCGGTCTGCCGGTTCATATCTCGCAAAGCCTGGAAGCGTCCTCACTCGGTGCGGCCATGAGCGCGGCATACGGAGCTGGCTGGTTTGAAACCCTGGACGCTGCCGCTGCCGAAATGAGCGAGGAAGGAGACCCGGTTGTTCCGGACCCCGCGATGCGGGACGCCTGGAGTGCTCTCTCTGCCCGGCAATTCGCAAGTTACCGGCCCGACTATTCAGGCACCTGATCGTCCGTCTCAAAAGCGGAGCGCGTCAAGGCAATAGTCCGGCGCAATCCCGTCCGCCGGCGACAACGCCTGAACGCCCCCCGCGATCAGCAAGGTCCGGCAGCCGAGCGTGGCCGCACCGGCAATGTCATGGTGATGGCTGTCGCCGATCATCAGAACACGCGCGGGTTCCGGGTTGCCGAGAACAGCCAGCGACCGCCCAAAGATCTCCGCCCCCGGTTTCCCTGCATACGTGACGCTGCCGCCTGCGTCCTCGTAGTCCTGAGCCACGCGTCCCGGCCCGAAGGCTGCTCTGCCGTCTGCATAAACCACGTGATCCGGGTTGGCGCAGATCGCGGGAACACCCGCTTTGGCCAGTGGGCCCAGCATCTGGCGATAGGTTTCGCGCGTGATCTCTTCCGGTTTGAGGCCGGAAATCAGAACAAGACGTATGGCGTCGCCCGGATCGTTGGACGGGATAAGTCCGAGGCCGTCCAGAACGGTCGTGTCGTTTTCACGGGTAAGGTTCAACACCTTGTCTCCAGTCGAAAGATCACCGGAGGCCATCATCTCCGTGACCCTGGCGCGGGCAACCATGCCGGAGGTGATCACCTCCCCGATCAGGTCTTCCGTGAAACCGAAGCGGTTCAGCCGCTGCCTGTTCGGCTCCTTCATACGTCCCGAGTTGGTAATCGCAACCACCGGCGTGCCGGTCACGGCGACTTTCCGAAGACAGGGCAAGGCGTCTTGAAAGACTGTCGTACCATCGTGGAGAACACCGAACTGATCGATCAGGATGCCATCGAATTGATCGATGATCTCCCCCAGACCCTGAATTTGAGCGGTCATGCGCGATCCTTCAAAAAGCCCCAGGCAATGCGGGCAGATCCGGAAGCCGCCTCGCCCGAGGCGACCGGGGCTTCGGGTGTCCTCAGCATTCGGGTGCGCATTCGCGTCCATGTCCTGTTGGCGGCACCGCCGCCGACGGTCCGGATGGAGGTGAGCTCCGGACCACCCAGTTCGGCGAGCCGTTCAAATCCGAGCTTCTCGATCGACGCGATGCCTTCCAGAAGACCCTGCAGGAAGTCTTGCCGCGTTCCGGGACGCGGATCAACGCACGATTCAAGATCCGGATCGTTGATGGGAAACCGTTCGCCGGTACGCGGCAACGGGTAATAGTCGAGACCGCTCGGCACTTCGGGATCGATCCGTTCACTCAGTTCGGCGATCTCGTCGGGTGCAAAATGGGCAGCAAGCGCCTCCCCGCCGCTGTTGGAGGCACCGCCTGCAAGCCACCGGTCACCGATGCGGTGACTGTAAATCCCGTATTCGGGCGCAAAGATCGGTTGGTCGGACAGCAGTTTCAGCGTCAGCGTTGTTCCGAGCGCAGTGACGCCATCTCCGGGGTTCGAGGCACCGGTTGCCAGAAACGACGCGCAACCGTCGGAAACCCCGGCGACGATCGGAACGCCCTGAGGCAACCCGTAAGCACCGCTTGTGAGGCCTGTCATCGTTCCGGTGGCAACCACCTCCGGAAGGAGACCGGTCTCGATCCCGGATGCCGGCATCCAGTCCGGCCAGCCTCTCATGATCGGATCATAGCCCGTCTTCAGTGCATTGCTTTCGTCGCTCGGCAAGGGTTTCCCGGCGAATTGTTCCGCGATCCAGTCGGCCTGGTGGGCGATGCGTGCAATGCCGGGCCTGGTTTGCAGAGAGATGGAACGGGCAAGCGCGGAACTCGCGCCATGCGCTGCGCTCTGACGTGGCGCGACGGCGGCGATTGCCTCGGGGATTGCCGGATCATCGACGGCATCATTATACATCAACGCGTGTCCGACGGGAGAAGAGGCGGCATCGAGCGCCAGCACCGTTCCCGAGGTTCCGTCAACGCAGACAGCCTCGACGCGATTTTGATCGATGACCTGAAGCATCCCGGAAAGCGCGCTGGACAGCGCATCAAGCCAGACGGAGGGATCGTTTCGCGGCCCCCTGGAAAGATCCATGGCCGCCTTCGCCACCTGGACAATGGCGAGGTCCTCGTCGAGCGCGGCAACCCGAACGCCCGATGTACCCACATCGATTCCGAGCGCAAGACGGTGTTTCATTGTGTTGCACCGTCAGTCTTGTTGAGAGCCTGGCGCAGCTTCTCCGCATCCCAGTTGATCAGCTCGTCCTCCTGTTGATCGGTGAGGCGCGTGACCTGTGAACCGGGTGCAACGCGCACAAGCACGTCGCCGAATGCGCGCACCAATGTCAACGTCGCGGCATTCGCGTCATCAGGGATGGCGACGCCCTTCCCCGGACAAATCACGAGCTTGCGGTCCGACCGGCCAGCCGATCCGCGCCGGGCCGCCTCGGCGGCTGTTTCCACGCCGCTCGCAACCACGCATCCGGGGCCGAGGAAAACAACGTGATCGGGATAAAGCGAATTGCCATCCGCGATCTGAAGCAGTCTGTCGTTGAACGCAACCGCCTGCGTCGTTTCGAATGGCGCCGGCTTCCAGCCCGTTCCTTCAAGGGACCGGACCCAGGCCGCATCTGGTGCATGTCCACGTTCAACCGACCCGGGTTCCAGCCGCCGGGAGACCTCGAACAGCCGTTCGACTGCCTCCTCCGAACTCTGTCCGGTTGCAACGAGGCCGTGATTGCCGAGGATCAGGACTTTGGTGGTCCCGGTCGCCCGCGCCATGATCCCGCGCGCCAGATCGAGGCCGGGTTTCGCGTAGGGAATGAACACCGCATCGAGACCGGCGAGCCTGTCCCGGACAATCTCTTCCGCATCGGCCCGAATGGCAACTGCGATGGTGGCAACACAATGCGTGTGCAGCACGACCGGGCTGTCGAGGAGTGCATGAACGGATGTCTCTATCGAGGAGTGAAGCTCAGGCGCGCCGTCCACGTCGGCAAGAAACCGCGCCGTGTCGCTTGCGCTCTCGTCCCCGGATTTCAGCGCCTCGACAAACCGGCCTGAAAAAACGGGGACCATGATGTCGCGCGTTTCGGCCTCGGCCAGCCAGGTGCCCGACGCCTTGATCCACATCCGCCCGTCACGCTTCAGCGACGTGTTGCCGCCCGGCCCCTGAACCTGTAACGGATCTTTGCCCAGTTCGCTGGAGATCGTGCGCAGCCGTCCGAATTCGGCGTCACTCCGCAAGTCTAGAAACGGGTTCATGCAGTGTCGGCCTTTCTTCCAGCCAGGTTTCAAAATCCGACTTTTCCTGCCGCGTCAGGAACAGCCCGTGCTTGGTGCGGCGAAGCAGGATGTCTTCTGCGCTTTCGGCCCACTCGTTCTCGATCAGCCACACCGCCTCGCTCTCGAAGAAACAGTGCCCGAAATGGCGTCCGAGGTCCGACACCGCGTTGACCCCGTCAAGCAGCCGCACAGCATCCGTTCCATAACAATGCCCCAGATGGCGCAGCAAGGCCTCGGGCAGAAACGCATAACGCCTTTTGAACCCCGCGAACCAGGTCTCGAATTGCTTGTCGGGGAGATCGCCACCGGGAAGCGGCGTGTCCGCGGTCCATGGCCCGGCCATGTCGGGGAAAAACGGAGACAGCATCTGCAAGGCATGCTCGGACAACTTCCTGTAAGTTGTCAGCTTGCCGCCGAAAGCCGACAGAAGCGGCGGCGATTGCGCGTCTGGCTCCAATGATCCGTCAAGTTCGAATTGATAGTCGCGGGTCACGGCGGATGCGCTCTTGCTGGCATCGTCATCGAACAACGGCCGGACGCCGGAATAGTCGAACAGAACGTCCTCAGCCTTGAACGCATGATCGAAATAGTTCCCGAGAATACCAAGCAGGTAGTCGACTTCGGACTTGTCGATGGCAACGTCTTCCGCCTTGCCGTCAAAGGGGATGTCGGTCGTGCCGATCAACGCCATGTCGTCAAAATAGGGATTGACGAAGATAAGCCGTTTGTCGGGCGCCTGCAGAACGTAACCATGGTCGCCCTGCCACCACTTGGGCAGAACGATGTGACTGCCCTTGACCAGGCGCACGCGCATGCGCGAATTCACACCAGCAACCTCGCCGATGACCTTTTCGACCCAGGGTCCGGCCGCATTGAAGATGGCTTTCGCGTAAACGGTCGACGGACTGCCGGGCGTGTCGCTTCTCAGTTCCGCGCGCCAGACATTCCCTTCCCGCCGGGCAGATACGCAGGGTGTTCTGGTGAACACCTCGGCTCCGCGGCGGGCGGCATCCACCGCGTTCAGGACAACCAGCCGCGCGTCATCGATCCACACGTCCCAGTAGCTGAACCCCTTGTTGTACTTGTCCTTTAGCCTCTCACCGGCAGCGTTCCGGCTGAGATCGAGCGCAGAAGAGCGCGGGACCCGCTTTCGGCCGCCCAGATTGTCGTAGAGAAACAATCCGAGGCGTATAAGCCATCTCGGCCGCTGCTCAGGACTGTGCGGCAAGACGAGTTGAAACGGCCAGGCGAGATGCGGCGCAGCTTCAAGCACGACTTCACGCTCGTTGAGCGCTTCGCGCACGAGCCTGAACTCGTAATATTCCAGGTAGCGCAAACCGCCGTGAATGTATTTTCCGGATCTTGAGGACGTACCCTCGCCAAGATCCCCCTTTTCGCAGAGGATGACGGACAGGCCGCGCCCGGCGGCATCCCGCGCCACACCGACACCGTTGATCCCCCCGCCAACGACCAGCAGATCCACTGGGCGATCGGGGGACCGTCCCTGAGGCTCGTATCTGGCGTGGTCAGGCGTCAAAAGGTTCATTCGGACCTCAACAGGGACTGAGCGGCGGTTCGTTCGAAATCCAGCGCCGCACTTCTTCGGCAATTCTCTGCGCGGCAATTTTCACGGTCTTGCGCGACGCGCCGGCAATATGCGGCGTCAGCGTCACATTGGGCAGCTGCAACAGCGGATCATCCGGCCTGGTCGGCTCGACCGCGAAAGTCTCCAGCATCGCGCCGCCCAGATGTCCGCTCGACAAGGCCTCGAAAAGCGCATCGTAATCCATCAGCGGACCGCGAGCGGTGTTGACGATGACCGCTCCCGGCTTCATCGCCGCAAACGCCTCGGCACCGATCATCCCCGTGGTTTCCCCGGTCACCCTCGGGTGCAGCGTCACGACATCGGATTGCTTCAAGAGCGTTTCGAGGGAAACCTGTTCAACCCCATCGCGGCTGTCTTCGACGGACAGTTGCACATAAGGATCGGCGACGAGCACGCGGGTTCCGAACGCGCGCAGCAGTTTCACCACACGGGTGCCGACATTGCCGTATCCGATGACACCGACACACATGTCGGACAATTCGTTGCCTGCAATGTCCGCGCGGTAAAGATCGCCCCGGTAGTCGCCCTTGCGCAAGGCATCGTGGCCCTTGGTGATGTTGCGCGTTTCGGCAATGATTGCCCCGATGGTGAACTCGGCAACGGCCGAGGCGTTTCGTCCGGGCGTATTGACGACGAGGACGCCTTTCTCCCGCGCCTCATCCATGGCGATATTGACCGGACCACCCCGGGAAACGCCGACAAGCTTGAGATTGGGGGCCGCGTCCAGCACGCCGGCGGAAACGGGGGCCAGATGCGTGACCAGCACCTGCGCATCCTGCACATGCTCAAGCACCATTTCCGGCGTTCCCAAATATTCCTTCAAGCCCTCCAGACCGGGCGTGGCATATCCGTGTTCCATGGGTTCGTCCGGCCATGCCAGATCGAGGCATTTGCAGGTCACGCGATTACCACACAACTCCCGGATTTCCCGTTCGAAGACCGAGGACTCCATGAACCGGTCGCCTATGATCGCCACGGTCGTCATTGCGTCAGCTCCCGTCTCGTCCGAGCCTGCCGGTCCCAGGCCGTCGGCAGGGCAAGCCTTGTTTCAAGATAACTTTCAAAGAGGGTGTCATAGAGCCGGACAAGGTCGTCATCAGGCAGGACCGCGTCGTTCAAGAGCGGCGTGACCCAGCTGTCGACCGCACAGGCGACATTCTTGAACAGACCCTGTTGAACGGCCGCAATCATGGCCGCGCCGGCAGCTCCGGCCTCCGGTTGTGCGATTGTGCGGACCGGCGCATTCAGGCAACCGGACAACAGCGACCGGCAGGCATTCGACTTGGCGGCACCGCCTGTCATCCGGATCTCGCCCGGCACGTCACCCATGGTCTGGTAGCAGTCCCTGGCCGCAAGAACGAGACCGTCGAACACGGCCCGCAGCATGTCGGCCCATGTCGTCCCCTGGTCAAGTCCGGTCCAGCTCGCCCTTGCATCGGGATTGGTGAACGGCCCGCGTTCACCGGCAGAAGAGATGTAGGGATGAAAGAAGGCGGCACCGGGCGTTGCCCCAAGCACGAGATCGTCCATGGAGACCAGAAACTGTTCTGGATCCAATCTCAGGTTCTGTGATTGAAACACCTGCACCGCAAGACCGATCGCCCAGTCAATGTTCAGCGTGGCGGCCATGTTGGTTTGCATTTGCGCAAATGGACCGCCGGGAAACGGCATCGTGTAGCCGCACATGTCGTCATTCAGAACCACCGCGTCGGCGTGACCGACAAAGCGCATGTGCATGCCGGTGGATCCGAGGATCGTCAGACCCGGAGACACATTCGGATCGTAGAGACCGGCTCCCAGCGCGCTGCACATGACATCGACAAGACCGAGACAGACCGGCGTTCCCGCGCTCAATCCGCATTGCGCCGCCGCCGCCTGTGTCAGGCCGTGCGAAACGGTCGTTCCGTCAATGATCGGCGGCAGCAGGTCCCTGTGCCCGGCCAGACCGAGGCTTTCAATGACGTCGGGCGAATAGTCGCGCGTCCGATAGTCGCCAAATGTGAACACACCCTCCGAAATGTCGGACGCGAGCACGCCGGTGAGCTTGAAATAGAGCCAGTCCTTGCAATGAAGGGCGCTGGCGCTTTTTGCGAGGAGTTCAGGTGCATTGTCCCGCATCCAGCACAGATGCGTGCGCATCTGGCAAACATTGATGCCGGTCGCCGTGCGCTCGTAGATCGTGCGGGCTTCGGGCATATCGGCCAGCCGGCGCGATGTATCCGCCGAGCGGGAATCGAGCCATAGCCAGCCGTCATGGACGGGCTCGCCGTCCCCGTCGATAAGCCACGTCCCGTCGCCTTGCCCGGTGACGCCGATCGCAGCACAGCGGGCCGCGCAATTCGGTATCTGCTCGACCAGTTGGGCAAGCACGTGTGCCGTGTCTGACCAGGTGCGGTTCATGTCCTGCTCAACGCCCCCGTCCGGCAGGGTCGTGTATTCGTTTCTGCGGCTTGCCAGCGCGATCTGCTGTCCGTCCAGCGCAAAGGCAACGGCCTTGATCACGGACGTCCCGGCGTCGATCCCGATAAGGAGATCCCGCTCGCTCATGCCAGCTGCCCCCCGTGACTGAGGGCTTCACCCGACCTGTTATCGAATATGTGCAGATCATCCGCCGATATCGCGATCCGGATCTGATCCCCCGCTTTCGGCAGCGCAAGATCGTGAACGACCGACACGATGCTCCCGCCCGCAAAGCGCGCGGCGATATGGGTCTGATCGCCAAGCCACTGGTTCGCGAAAACCTCCGCAGGCAGCCCTTCCTCGGTCAGCTGAACCGAGTGCGGACGAATGCCGATCATGACGCCGTGATCCTGCTGAATCCGGTTTTGAAGGTCTTCGGAAAAAGCCACAGACGGGTAGGACAAGGTCACCTCCGGCGACAGATGCAAACGGACACTGCCGGAAACGACCTCCGCGGCCGCTTCAAACAGGTTCATCGGCGGTTCACCGATAAACGCACCTGTGAAGATGTTCGCAGGCCTGTTCTTGAGGTTTTCGGGCGTATCGAACTGTTGCAGGACGCCCCCCTCCATAACCGCGATCCGATCAGCGAGCGCATTGGCCTCGGTCTGGTCATGGGTGACCAGGATGGCCGTCAGGTCGTGTTCCTTGATGTAATGCTTGATGCGGCCGCGCAGGATCGCGCGAAGCTGTGGCTCAAGCTGCCCCATCGGTTCATCGAGCACATGAAGATCCGCGCGCCGGATGAGCGCCCGCCCGAGGCTGACCCTTTGCTGCTGCCCGCCGGAGATGGCATTGGGATGCTTGTCGAGAATGTCGTCGATTTCCAGAAGGGCGGCGATCTGCTCGACCCGCGTGTTGACTTCCGCCTGAGGCAGTTTCTCCGACTTGAGCGCAAACGCGATGTTCTCGCGGATCGAAAGCGGCGGATAGAGCGAATAGCCCTCAAAGGCCATCGCAACCCCGCGCTTGGCGGGCGCGAGCCGGTCGATCCTGCGCCCGTCGATATCGACCTCGCCGGAAGTGACTTCCTCAAAGCCGGCAATCATGCGCAGCGTTGACGTCTTGCCGCAGCCAGACGACCCGAGCAGGGCGACGATCTCGCCGCGCCGGACCTCAAGATCGAGATCCTGAACGGCGTGCACTTCGTGTGCGCTGCCCGGATTGTACTTCTTGTTGACGGATTTCAGGTGGAGTTGCGCGCTCATGCTGCTTCCTCCACCTGGTTGCCGTCCGGTTCCGGCGCAATCCTGTCTCCGGTGGCGCGGTCGAACAGGATTGCATCCTGCGCAGCGATCCTGAGGCTCACCTCAGGTCCAGGGGGAACCGGATCCTGTGCAGGCTGCGACAGAAGAATTTCGCGCCCGCGCAAGGTCGTGACCAGGGCAACCGTCTTTTCGTTGAACGGCGTCACGGCTTCGATCGTGACCGGGAAACCGCCGGTCTCGGTAAAGGACAGCGCTTCCGGTCTCAGCCCCACAATACAGTCCCTGCCGGCAACGCCCGGAAACCGGCCGTGGAAGTCGACCCGTTCATCGGAGATGAATGCGTGCAGACCCCGGTCGTCCTCTTTGGGCACGATATCGAGAAGATTGATCGTGGGATCGCCGAAGAGCTGGGCGATCTGCGTGTTCGCGGGCCGCCGGTAAATGTCCGCCGGCGAGCCGACCTGGACGATCTTGCCCTGATCGAGGACCGCGATCCGGTCGCCGAGCGCCATCGCTTCCTTGTAATCCTGGGTGACGTAGATGATCGTCGCACCGCGATCGGCCAGAAGGCGGGGCAATTCAAGCCGCATTTCGAAACGCAGCTTCGCATCGACATTGCGCAGCGGGTCGTCGAGCAGCAGCACGCGAGGTTCGGAAACAAGTGCACGGGCCAGGGCGGTGCGTTGCTTCTGTCCGTTCGAAAGCGCCTTGGGCGCATGCGAAAGCACGTGCTCAATCTTCAAGAGCTCTGCGACCGCCTCCACCTTCGTGCGGATCCCGGGCGCGGACATGCGCTTTGAGGTCAGGGAGCTGGCGATGTTGTCATACGCGCTCATGTGGGGAAACAGGGCGAAGTTCTGAAAGGCCATGCCGATCCCGCGATATTCCGGCGGCACGTCGGTCACGTCCTCGCCGCCGATAAGGATGGCGCCGCTGTCCGGCTCGATCGCCCCGGCAACGCTGCGCAGCAACACTGTCTTGCCGGCGCCCGACTTGCCGAACAGCACCAGGGTCCCGCCTTCCGGTACGCTGAGCGACACGTCATCAAGAACGGTCTCTTCACCGAAGGACTTTGTCAGTGATGTGAGTTCAAGAAATCCCATTCAGATCAGCCCTTCACCGCACCGAGGGAAAGCCCTTCGACAAGATACCGCTGCGCCCACAGGGCCAGCGCCAGGGTCGGTGCAATCGACAGCACGATCGCCGCCGCGATCTGGCCGTACTGGATTCCCGATGCCGTCACGAAGGCAAGCGCGCCGACGGTGACCGGCTGTTTGTCGGCCGATGCCAGCACCAGTGCGAAAATGAAATTGTTCCATGCGAAGATGAAGGCAAGCAATCCGGCCGCCGCGATACCGGGACCGGCGAGCGGCAGCGCGATTTTCCGAAAGGTCGAGAACCAGCTGTGCCCGGCAATCCGGTAGGCGTACTCGATATCAGGCGAAATGTCCTCGAAATACCCGCGAACGATCCACAGGATCAGCGGGAGACAGATCAGCTGATAGACCCAGACGAGCCCGAGATAGGTGTCGGCAAGGCCAATCTCCTGGAAATAGAGGGTCAGCGGCAGCAGGACGAGCAGCGGCGGCGCGAAGCGGAAGGACAGCAGCGTGAAGGCAATGTCTTCCGATCCCCGGAACTTGTGCCGCGCAAAGGCGTAGGCCGCCGGAACGCCTAGCGCCAGCGCGACCGCCACCGAGCAGACGGACAGGATGATCGAGTTCATGAGATTGTTGACGAAGTCGATCCCCATGCTGGCAACGTTTGAATCCAGCCGTCCGGCAAGGATCGCCATGTAGTTGTCGAGCGTCGGTGCAAACGACATGGACGGAGGTGATCTCAGGATCGTCTCGTTCGTCTGCAGGCTCATGAGCACGATCCAGAAAATCGGGAACATGAAGAAGACGATGATCACCGAGAGCGCCGCGCGCCGGAACCAGCGTTCCAGGAAAGAAGTATGGTCCATCTCACGCGCCCCCTTTCGCGCGCTCACGCAAGCGTAGCCAGTTTTTGACGAAAATGTTGGACAGCACATAGGTGATCGCCCACAGGATCAGCAACAACGCCGCCGATCTTCCGACATTCGTCGACTGGAAGAAATTCAGATAGGCCTCGACCTGGAACACCATGAGCGTGTCCCCCGGCCCGCCCTGCGTCATGGCATAGATGATATCGAACTGCTGGATGGAATCGAGCAGACGGAACAGGGCGGCCGTCAGGATGTAGGGCATCAGCATGGGCAGCGTGATCCGCCAGAACTGTTCCAGCTGCGGCACACCGTCGAGCGCAGCCGCTTCAAACGGCTGGGTCGGCAACGATCGCAATCCGGCGAGCAGCAGGATCATCATGAAGGGCGTATAGACCCAGATGTCGACCAGGATCACCGTGAACAGCGCCGTGTCGGGCGAAGACCCCCATCGGAAATCCTCGAAGCCGATCACCTGCATGAAGTAGCTCAGGATCCCGAAATTGGGGTTGGTCATCAGCTTGAACATCAACGCTGCAAGCGCCGGCGCGGTCATGAGCGGCAGGAGCAGCATGATGGAAATGAAATTGTTGACGGTGCTCCGTTTCTTCAGGAGCAAGGCAATCGCCAGACCAAGCAGAAGCTCCAGAACCACCGTGGAGCCGGCATAGACCAGCGACACTTTCAGCGTGTTCCAGAAATCGGAGTCGGTGAGAAACTTGACGTAGTTCTCACCCCAGTTCATGCCCCGGTTCCAGGGCTGGGACATCCGGTAGCGCTGCAGCGAATAGTAGATCGCCGTCACGAACGGAACAAGGATCCCGATGCAGACCAGAAGCGCTGGAAGGCTCAGAACATAAGGAAGTGCCCTGGGCGAAATCAGCTGACGCCGCCGGGTCGTCAAGGTGTCGGTCATGGAAACACCGGGTCTGGATTGTCTTTGTTTGTGGGCTCAGGACGGCATGTGCGGCGTTGGGAACCGCACATGCCGCAGGCTGCGGCCTATCTCAATCCCGCTTCGGTGAGCTGGGAGTTCATGCTCTCTGCGAGCTGATCAAGGCCTTCATCGACCGGAACCTCGTTGGCAACCATGCGCTGCAGCGTGGCTGCCCACTCGGTTGTCAGGTCGAAGAACAAGGGCTGCGCCGTGAACTTGATCGACGCGCCCGGTGCGGACACATCGTGCATTTCCACGTAACCCGGATAGTTCTTGTTCAGCCGCTCGCGGAAGACGTCGCTGTCCCAGACCGACTTGCGGACGGGGTTGACGAAGTCCATTTCCGTTGCACCGAACAGCCCGTGATCCGGCCCGGATGCCCACTGCATGAAGTACCACGTCGCGTCGAGATCCTTGGAGAACTTCGACATGGCCAGCGACCAGATCCAGATATTGGGTGTCGGTGCCGATGCAGCCGGGTTCGCCGCGAACGGCGCGAAGGCCAGTTGACCTGCCATCGCGTTTTCGCCGCCATTCATGAAGTAGCCGAGAATGTCCGCGTCGAAGATCATCGCCGACTTGCCGGCACCCAGATCGGTACCGACCTGGTACCATGTATGGGTCGACCAGTCGCTGGCACCGCTTTCCTGGATCATCTTGACCCACTTGGCATGGAATTCCTTCGATCCGGCCGTGTTCATCGCAGCGCTGAGCTTGCCGCCATCGTTGCTCAGATCCGACTCGCCGAAATTGGCATAGGCAGACAGGAAGCCCGGGTGAATGGTCGCCCAGGAGCGTGATCCGCGCACACCAACACCGTAAACGCCGTCATTGCCGGCCTGAACCGCGGCGGCTGCTTCCAGCATCTCGTCGAGGTTGGTCGGCACCTTGACGCCGGCCTTCTCGAACATGGCAGCATTGAACGTGAGGTTGTTCTGCTCATAGCCCCAGGGGATGCACCACTGTTTGGCATCGGCGGAGCCGAGTTCACCGCCGGGAACACCATTCCAGGCACAGGACTTGCGCACGCCTTCCAGCATGTCGTCCCAATTGTAGTTGGGATTGGTTTTCGAAGCGTCGTTCAGCCACTCGTTGTGATCGACGATCCAGCCCGCGGGACCGTATGTCCATGTCATGTAGGCGCCGGTCATGAACGCGTCATACTCGGTGGAACGCGAAGACAGCGCCGCCGTGACCTTGTCGAAGTAGACGTCCTCCGGGAAGATGTCATAGGAGACATCCATGCCGGTCAGGTCCTTGAAAGCAGGCAGGTTCGCGATCATCGCATCCGTATACGGGTGCTTGTTCAAAAGCAGCTTGACGCTCTTGCCCTTGTGCTTCTGCCAATCGAAATCGGCGGCAAGCGCGCTGGTCGCCATCATGTTGTAGAGCGTGCCCGCAGAGGCTGCGGTCATGCCAAGTCCGCCAAGACGTCGAATAAGCGCTCTGCGATCCATTTCACCGCGCAAGAACGCTCCTATGGCATCTTTTTCCTTTTCGTACATCTGTATTTCCTCCCTAGTGAATTCAGGCTCGTCGTATCATTGGTGATCTTCTACAAGCGCCTTTGCAGTTACCTCGTCAGTCAGCAGACCGGTCAGATGACCGTTCTTGAGTGCAGCTGTGATCGCTTTGACCTTGTTTGCTCCTCCGGCAATCGCAGTCACTTCGCGTCCCTTCAGGCTGTCGATCGGCGGCGCCATGACCCGTTGGTCGAACTCCGTTTCGATCGGCTGGCCGGCAATGTCGAAAAACTGGCCGAGCAGTTCCGCGACAGCTCCGCTTTCGCGAAGTTTCCTCGCCCTGTTGGCGTCGTCGATTGCCGTGTCGATGATGCTTCCCGAATCCGGATCAAGGCTTCCCACACCCAGCACCACGAGCGAGGCCTCATCGATCAGGGACATCGTATCGGCGATCCCGAACTGCTTCATCATCACGGCCTTGTCCCCCGCCGTGTTCGCATAAAGCGGCGCCGGCAAAAGGTGGGCCTCCGCGCCCGTTTTCTGGGCCAGGCGGTAAATCACGTCATAGGGGTTGGCGGCAAACGAGCGCGTGAGGCCGCCGAGCACCGACACGAATTGTTTTCCGACCACCGGATCGCGCCCCATGGCGTTGACCGAAGCCGTCAGGGTGCGGCCATTGCCAAGACCGATCGTCCTGTGCCGGCTGCCACCTGACACCTCCATCAGATACTGCGCGCCTACGGTCGCAAGGGAGCGCAGCGGCATTGGACCGCTTTCGGGAATTTCCATGGCAACGCGGCAGAAATTCAGCCCGAAGCGCTCCATCAGCTGGCGCTCCAGCATGACGCATTCGGTCGCCTCGACATCAACGAAGATCTGCACCAGCCCGTCGGCCTGGGCACGCGCGATCAGCCGGTGCGCCCGGGTGTTCGTGACATTCAGGTGC
>JBCDEN010000119.1:0-8491 GCA_039179715.1 Pseudomonadota bacterium | reverse complement strand
TTTTGTTCCGGCTCATACCGGTGGACGCGGCCTCTTTTTTCATGGGCAAGAGCTGGCGGCTGTTTGCACCGCTCAATTCTCGTCACAAGCGGGCGCTGGAGCATCTTGAACGCGCCTTTCCCGCGATGAGCGAAAGTGAGCGCGCGCGCATTGTTCGCGGCATGTGGGAGAATCTCGGCCGGGTTGCTGCCGAGACGTTTCATATCGACCGGCTTCTCGGGCAGGAGCACCGGTTCGAGGCGGTCGGTGACGATGTCACCAACGCCATGCTCGACGGCAAGCAGGCCTGCCTCCTCGTGTCTTTTCACAGTGGCAACTGGGAATTGTGCGTCCAGCCCGTCGTCAGTCGCGGCGTTGACATCACCGGGGTGTACCAGGCGCTGCGGAACCCGAAAGCGGACAAGATTATCCAGAACCTTCGCAAGGATCTTTATCACGGCGGGCTCTTGTCCAAGGGGCCGGAGACAGCGCGCAAGATCCTGGCAACGCTGAAAAGCGGTGGCATCGTCGCCATGATGGGAGATCTGAGGGAAGCGCGCGGCGTACAGGTGCCGTTTTTCGGCCAGATGGCCTACGCCAACACAGTCCCGGCCTCCCTGGCCAGATCCTGCAACGTGCCAATCGTGCTCGGACGAGTCATTCGCAAGAAAGGCGTCCATTTCCGGGTTGAAGGCCAGGCGATCACCGTTGCGCGCACGGACGACCGGCAGGCGGACATCCTGGCCGCTACCGCGCAAATGCATGCGATTTTCGAGGGGTGGATCACGGAGCATCCCGAACAGTGGATGTGGATCCACAAAAAATGGGCACCGCCGGGCAAAAGTCTCATGCGCAGGCAGCAGGATCGTGCCGCCGCCGTGAATTCATTCAATGGCTGAGCGGTGCGCGCGACCTTCACCTAACGGGTAATGGTTGCAGCGCAACACAGGCGCTATAGCTATGAGACGGATAGCAGGAGGATGCCAGTTCCATGAAAGCGCCCAGTGCATTTTACAAACCGCTCGCGATCGGCGCTCCTGCCCCGTACCGCGATATTCCTGTCCGGCTTGAACGGATGATCCATTTCGTTCCGCCTCAAATCGAAAAGATGCGCGCGAAGGTTCCGGACCTCATCGATAAGGTCGATGTGGTTCTCGGCAACCTTGAAGATGCCATTCCCGCAGACGCAAAGTCGGATGCCCGTGCCGGCTTCATCCAGATGGCGCGCGACAACGACTTCGGTTCGACGGGCCTTTGGACCCGCGTCAATTGCCTGAACAGCCCGTGGTTCCTGGATGATGTGCTTGAGATTGTCGATGCGGTCGGCGACAAGCTCGACGTCATCATGCTGCCGAAGGTCGAAGGCGCCTGGGACATCCATTACCTTGACCAGCTTCTCGCACAGCTTGAAGCGAAAGCCGGACTTTCCAGGCCGATCCTGATCCACGCGATCCTGGAGACGGCGGAAGGCGTGAAGAACGTCGAGCAGATCGCGTGCGCAAGCCCGCGCATGCATGGCATGAGCCTTGGACCTGCTGATCTTGCCGCCTCAAGAGGCATGAAGACAACGCGGGTCGGCGGCGGTCATCCGGACTATGCCGTCCTTGCCGACGGCAACGAAACACAAACACGTGCGGCATTCCAGCAAGATCTCTGGCATTATACGGTCGCCAAGATGGTCGATGCCTGCCTTGCGAACGGTTTGAAGCCCTTTTACGGGCCCTTCGGGGACTTCTCGGACCCGCAAGCCTGCGAAAGCCAGTTCCGTAACGCGTTTTTGATGGGCTGCCTGGGAGCCTGGTCTCTCCATCCGACCCAGATCGAGATTGCCAAGCGGGTCTATTCGCCCGACCCGGGCGAAGTTGCCTTTGCGCGAAAGATACTTGAGGCCATGCCCGACGGTACCGGCGCGGTTATGATTGATGGTAAGATGCAGGATGACGCGACGTGGAAACAGGCCAAGGTCATTGTCGATCTTGCCAGGCTCGTCGCTGGCAAAGACTCCGGCCTTGCGGAGGTGTATGGTTTTTAGGAAATTGCAAGGCCTGTTGTATAGACTTTAATATTACAATGCTTGCAAGCTGGCGGTCGACACGTTATCCCGGCAAGGCATGCAGCAGGCGGACGAGTACCCATGCGAACGGCAAAATTTAGAATAGGTCAGGTCGTCCGGCACCGGATTTACCCTTTCAGGGGTGTGATTTTCGATGTCGATCCGACATTCAGCAACACGGAAGAATGGTGGAATGCCATTCCCGAGGACGTGCGGCCGGTTCGTGACCAACCCTTTTATCACCTGCTTGCGGAGAACGAGGAGACGGAATACGTCGCCTATGTCAGCGAACAGAACCTGGAGCCCGACATGACCGGAGAACCGGTGCGCCATCCGCAGGTCGAGGAAATTTTCGAAGAACAGACAGACGGGTCGTATCTGCCGCGCAGCGTCGAAATTCATTAAGCAGCATCAGATCCCGAATACAAAAAAGGCCGGAACGAGCGTTCCGGCCTTTTCTTTGTTTACGGCGCAAACCTGCTTACTGAGAGGCCTTCTGGGCGTCGATCAGCTTCTGGCGCGCGTCATCGGCCTTTTTCTGCAGTTCGGTCTGCAGCTCTTCCTGACGCTTTTGAAGTTCGGAAAGATCCATCGGCTCGCCGTCATACACCTTGGTAAAGCCGATCAGGGTCATCTTGAAGACGATTTCCTTGGCCTGCTGGTTGTACGGCGACACCCGCATTTCACCGCCCTGCTTCATGGCGTTGATGAAGGTGTCGTCGATTGCCAGCTCGGCATAGCAGGCGTTCGGGGCGCAAATGCTGTATTTGGCCTGAACGGGCTTGCTGTCATCGATCTGGATACGCAGGCCGGGCTGGATGAGAACACCGGTCGGAACAGCGACCAGCAGCTTCTTGCGGGCTTCACCTTCGGTTTCCTGGATCGCGATGTTGCTCAGGAACTGACCCGTGTTGGTGCGCAACTCAATCGAAATGAAGCAGATTTCCTTCTGCGTCTGCGGATTGGTGTTGCATGCCTTCGTCCAAGGGCTCTTTTCTTCCTGGGCGATTGCAGGAGCAGCTGCAAAAGAAGACAGGGCCACGAATGCAGCTGTCGCGCATCCGAACAATCCTCTTTTTAAAACACTCGTCATTGAAACGTCCTCAATCGTGCTTATGCGAATTCTTCGCGTTGTTCTGGGGCATTCCGGATGTATCCGCAAGGCCCGTTCGAACAATTGATCCGTGAATTGCATGGTAAGGCACCCAATTAGGGCAAGAGGGTGGCCGATTTGCAACGCAAGGCTCCAGTTCGATTCAAATCTGTATATCTGTGTCTTTGTGGCTGGCGCCAGGCGCGTTCAATTGAAGCTTATGCTACGCTCGCGGATGAGAATCAAAGGAATCTCCGGTGATGGTTATGCGTATTCTTGATGTCGTTTGGACCGTAAAACGTCTTTTGGGCAGGCCGAAAGACGCTGTTGTCATGTCCCTTGCAGCTGCTTTCCTGTTTGCCAATCCGGCGGTGGCATCCGATGAAACGGTTCCCTGGACACATGCAATCTCGATGCACGGATCCCCTGCCCTGGCACCCGGCGAACCCTTTCCCTATGCAAATCCGGACGCCCCCAAGGGTGGGACGATGAGCCTCGGCGTGCAAGGTACGTTCGACAGCATGAACTCGTTCATCGTGCAAGGCGGATGGACGTCCGCGCGCGGCATGAGGGAGCGGCAGTTCGGCAACAACATCCTGGAAAGCCTCATGGTGCGGTCCTACGCGGAACCGTTTTCGCTCTACGGGCTGATCGCGCAGCGCGTGCGCATGCCCGACAGCCGGGAATGGATCGAGTTCGAACTCAACCCGGATGCAAAATTCTCCGACGGATCGCCGGTCACGGTCGAGGATATCGCCTTTTCGCTGGACATTATCCGGGACAAGGGTCGCCCACCGTTCCGGAACTGGTATGGAGCCATTGTCGAGAAGGAAATCACGCCACCGAACCGGATCAAGCTGGTGTTTGAAAACGGCGACAACCGGGAGCTTCCGCTGCTGATCGCGCTTGCCCCGATTTTTTCGAAGAAAAACACGGATGCGGAGAATTTCGACAAGTCGTCGCTGACGCCGCCTGTCGGTTCCGGCCCCTACACGTTCAAGACGATCCAGCCAGGACGGCTCGTCGTTTATGAAAAGAACCCGGACTACTGGGCTAGGGACCTTCCGGTCAAAGCCGGCTTCGACAATTTCGACGAGATCCGGATCGAGTATTTCAGGGACGAGACCACGTTGCAGGAGGCGTTCAAGAAAGGCCTCGTGAACGCACTGCAGTTCCGCGACCCCGCTCGTTGGGCCAAGGGCTTCGATTTCCCGGCCGCGCGGAACGGCGATGTGGTGCAGATGTCCATTCCCCGAGGTGTCCCGGCACCGATGCAGGGTATCGCCTTCAATACGCGGCGTGAGCAGTTTTCGGACATTCGCGTCCGCAAGGCCCTGCGGATGCTGTTCGACTTCAACTGGGTGAACCGGAACCTTTACTACGACCTCTTTTCCCGCACCGCGGGTTACTGGGACAATTCCGAACTGTCCTCGATCGGACGGCCTGCCAGCGACCGCGAACGCGCGCTGCTGGCGCCCTTTCCGGATGCGGTCGCCCCGGAGGTCATGGAAGGCACCTGGCGACCGGCCGATGCGGATGGCTCCGGCCGGGACCGCAAGGTTCTGCGTGCCGCCTTGACGGAGCTGAAAAATGCCGGGTATGCGCTCAAGGACAGGAAGCTGATCAGCGAGGCCAGCGGACAGCAACTGACATTTGAAATCCTTGCCAAGAACGAGGACGAGGAAAAGCTCGCGCTTGCCTATATCAGGACCGTCGAACTCCTGGGCATTGCCGTAAACGTGCGCAGCGTCGATCCGTCTCAGTTCGAGGAACGGCGCACCAGACGCGATTTCGACATGGTGTTCAACACCTGGTACGCGTCGCTTTCACCGGGCGCCGAGCAATACGGCCGCTGGAGTTCTCAAGCAGCGGATACGGAGGGCTCGTTTAACTTTGTCGGCGCGAAGGAACCGGCCATCGACGCATTGATCGATGAGATCGTGGGCGCGCGGAGCCGTGAAGACTTCGTTGATGCCGTAAGGGCATTTGATCGGGTGCTGATCTCGGGCGCCTATGCAGTCCCGCTCTATCATGTTTCCGATGATTGGGTCGCACACTGGACGAAGGTTTCTCCGCCAGAGACCAACTCTCTTTACGGTCATGAATTCGACACCTGGTGGACATCGGCAACGCAGTAATCGGACCAACGGACGAAGGAAAACATGAAAGTCACGCAAGAACATCTCGCAAAGGAGTACCATGAAAGCGGAGCCTGGTCCGATGTGCCGCTTGATGAACTCTTTCGCAGAACGGCAGCAGACCATCCCGACCGGCCTGCCCTGGTCGACGCGCCCGACAGGGCTGCTTGGACCGGAGGCGAGCCGCGCAGCCTGACCTATGCTCAAGCCGACCGGGAAATCGATCGGCTTGCAGCGTTTTACAACACAGTCGGCCTGTCCGCCGATCATGTCATAGGCATTCAGGCACCCAACACGGTCGATACCGTCATCGCTTTTCTCGCGGCCCTGCGCGCGGATCTGATCGTTTCACCTCTTCCGCTTCACTGGCGGCAGAAAAACGTGCTTGAAGCCCTTAATTCCATCGGTGCGAAAGGCTTCATTGCCGCCGACCGTATCGAGACACGCGATGTCGGAACCGCCGCGCGCGACGTTGCGGGGGATCTGTTTGCACTTCGCTTTGTGTTTGGGCTCGGCAAGGATGTACCGGACGGACTGATCGAACTCGCGCCGATGCTCGCCGAGATGGGGGACGGACTCGACTTCACGCCTCAGGAACGTCCGGACCCTGCGGACCATACCGCAACGATCTGCTGGAGCCGGAGCGGTGAGGAAAACGTGCCGGTCAGCCGGTGTCACAACCACTGGATATCAGCTGCGCAAATGGTGATCGGCGAGGCGGATCTTCAGGAGGGCAGTACAATCCTGGTTCCCTATTCGCTCAGTGGCCTGACGGGACTGGGTGGCGGTCTGGTACCGTTTCTGGCGACAGGCAGCACGCTGCATCTGCATCATCCCACATCGCTTGCCAACCTGGCCGCACATGCCAACGATGTTGATGCCGATGTGGTCATGACACCGGGGCCCCTGGCACAGACCCTGGACCGCAAACTCACGAATGCGGACACGACAATTCTGGCTGCCTGGAATATCTCCTCGCCGCATCCGAACACCTTCGTCGCCAAGCGCCCTCTCGTCGATGTCCATATTGCCGACGAGTTTGCGCTGGTTGCCAAAGCCAGGGGACCATCGGCAAAGGTCAAGGCGACCGCCTTGGGAAAGCATGACGGGTCGAACGGGTGTGAAAGCGGGCCAGCCCTTCTAGAAGTCGCAGTAACGGAGGAGATCGAGGCACGCCTGCCCACACTCCTCGTCAAGGGCCCCATGGTCCCGAATATCGGCTGGCGCACGATCAATGGAGATCAGAGACGTGTGCGCTGGGAAGGCACCGGGTTCCTGAATACCAACATCAAGGTTGAACTCGTGGAAGACGGGATTTCCGGCTTTGGTATTCCGGGTGCATACGCGCTCGGGACCGGCAATCTCGAAACGATCGATGTTGTCTATTCAAGTTATCCGGGAACGCGTGAGGCAGCGGCCTTTGTCGTCGAGGATCCTGTGCTTGGATCGAGGCTGTACGCGGCAATCGTCCCTGACACGGCGACGGTGCCGGACGCAGCGTCGTTCTTTGCCTATCTCGACGCGGAAGGCGTCGATCTTGCAAAAATCCCGCATCGTGTCCTGATCCTCCAATCGCTGCCGCGCAACCCGGATGGAACAATCTTCCGGGAAAAACTGACGATGCGGACTCAAAGGTTGCCTGCCGCGGTAGCCTAGAAAAAGGCAAAAGCAGGCCGCAACCTTTCCAACATCTGCTGGTTGATCGAATCTGTGTAGTAAGGGCATCATGTTACACATGAACGCACACCAGATTTTCTTGAGCCTTGGATTAATACGGAGGCCTTTGATGGAAACAATTCAGCGCCTGTCCAGGGTGCCGGGCAAGTCTGGCCAGCGAACCCGAAGACCGGGACAAGTGGCCCCGCATCTTTCAAAAGGGCTCTAGGTAGGGACTGGGCATGGATTATGAAACGTCGCTTTCGTGGCGTGGACCTTATTGGTATGCGGGACGGCGGCCAAAGCGAAACAGCAATGGCGACGCGCCCGAAGATCTCGATGTTTCTCTGCTGAACATGTTCGAGCGCAATGCCGTGCCCCCGACAGCGCTCCCCGCCGCCATCGTGATTGACATGGAGTGCCTGGACAAGCACGATCCGCAGGACTTTCTGAATTGGCTGGCGCCCCACATAAAGGGCTTGCCCTGCGACGTTCCGGTCTACGTCTTGACCGACGGCGGCAGCAAACTTCCACAGGACATTCAAGCCACCGCGATCATTGATCATGTGGTGCCGGACGATGTGCTCCTCATGCTCATTTGCATTCATCAACGTGCATTGATGCGGTCCGAGGAAGCGCAGCTCCGGCGAAAGATATTTGGCCGCATACCGGGTTTCGGATCGGCTCCGCACCACACGGGCAGCAGCAGTCTCATGGTGGTCGGCCTGAGCGGGCGTTTTCTCGAATGGCAGGATGCCAGCGACGAGAAGGTCGAGGTTGTCGGTGCCTTTGACGGCAAGATGGCCGTTGAATACATGTCCATGCGCGCCTTCGATGCCGTTGTCATCGACGCCGCGTTTGAGGACGCCGTCGATTATATCAGGCAAATCCGGAGAGATGCCAGGTTCGCGGGCCTTCCGGTCCTCGCCGTATGCGAAGACGAGGAGGACACGGCACTGCTGTTTCGAAACGGCGCGTCGGATGTGATTATCGGCCAAAACTGCAAGGAAACGCTGACGCAGCGCATGATCACGGCTCTGCGTTTCGGCAAGCGGCGACGGCTCGCCGACAGGATATTGGCCGAGAGCCAGATGTGGCTGCGCCAACAGATCATGGATGGCGGTCTCGGACGGGAATATTACGCCAATTACCTGAAGACGTGCAGCGATGCACTTGCTGCGCGCGGGCTGGACCTATGGGAAATGCGCCTGGAACCGGCGAGTTTCGGGATCGAGGTCACGCCTGAAACAGACATCGAAGAAATCTACACCACCCTGCTTTCCATTGCCGATGCGACCAGCCGCGACGAGGATCTGGTTTGCCTTGTGAAAGACCTCGGCCCGATCGCTGTTCTGAAAAACCAGGCCGGCACCGTGCGTTTGCAAAAACGCATAAGCTCTATTTTGACCCATACCGTGCGCTAGGTGATGGACCCATAAATGAGACTGAAATGGCATGCGAAATGGCGAAATCCCGTTAGGAAGGGCGTGCGGAGCGGGCTTCCTGCCCGGTCAGCCAAGCTGACGCCACGGGGTGACGCCATTTCCATGTCCTTCGGATTTGACCGGCTTG